>CADAPI010000150.1 GCA_902789705.1 uncultured Ruminococcus sp. | reverse complement strand
CATAAGAAAAATCATATTATGCCGCAGATCAGGCTCCGCCTGATCTGCGGCGAGAGGGACGGCGGGGCTTCGCCCCGGTCCCCCACGCTGATTTATTCACTTATCAGCTGCTAAATCATACTATTTTCATGAAAAAACCTTGACAAGCATAATGACATTATAGTATGATTTATGTATATACTTTTTGCAGACAGATCGCAGTCTGCATTTTGTGCGGAACTATGGAAACGCTTGGTTATTCAGTATCAGCGTTTCCTTAACAGAACAAAAAAGAGAAATTTTACGGAGGAACAACAATTGGCAAAGAAAAAAAGCGATTCTCGCCAGAGGACGCTTAAGAAAAGTGAACGGATCACGGAAATGTGCTTTCTTGCGCCGAGTCTTTCCGGTGTACTGCTGTTTTTCGTGCTTCCGTTTTTCGTGGTTATCTATTACTCACTGATAGACAATCCGATAAACAAACAATTTGTCTTTCTTGATAATTTTAAGGAAGTTCTGACAAACGACGCCTTCAGAATGGCTTCGAAAAACACGCTGCTGTTTTCAGTGGCGGCAGTACCCCTTGCAGTGGTGATCTCACTGGTGTTTGCGGTCATACTGGAATCGAAAATAAGCTTCAGAAGCCAGCTGCGTGCCTCATTCCTGTGTCCCCTCATGGTGCCTACCGCATCGGTGGTGCTTGTCTGGCAGGTAATGTTTCACAAGCAGGGAACTGTCAATCAGCTTCTGGAAATGATGGGCGGTGAGCCGACAGACTGGCTCAAAACTCCTTCGGGCATGATCGTAGTTGTGATCATGTTCCTCTGGAAGAACATCGGATACAACATGATACTTTTTCTTGCGGGACTTTCAAATATTCCGGGAGATCTTATGGAAGTGGCCACTCTTGAAGGAGCAGGTCCGTGCTACAGGTTCTTCCATCTGAAGCTTCGCTATCTGTCGCCTACTATTCTGTTTGTAACGATTCTTTCACTCATCAACTCATTCAAGATATTCCGTGAGGTCTATCTTCTTACAGGTGACTATCCTGATGCGCTTTACATGCTTCAGCATTTCATGAACAACACCTTCTCACTGCTTGAGTATCAGAAGCTTTCCTCAGCTGCTATAATAATGGGACTTGTGATGTCCGTTATAATCGCTCTGCTCTTCATTGTCGAGTACTGGTTCGGAAAGGATGTGGAGTGATGAGAAAAAAACCTCTTAAAGTCAGGATACGCCAGAAGGCTGTTTCAGTTATCCTCACTGCCTTCACTGCCGTGTGCGCTCTGCTTTTTCTTTTCCCGACGGCTGTGACGATCGCCAACTCGTTTATGACGCAGAAAGAGATAAACGCCAATTACGGCGCAATGATAAGCAACTTTGACAAAAACAGTTCAAAGAAGATATTCATCTCCGAAAAGCTCAACTTAAAGCTTATTCCTGACAAGGTATCGTTTCAGCAGTACATTACAGTGCTTTTCAAAAATTCCGATTACCTTATGAAATTCTGGAACTCAGTGATCCTTGTGGTTCCTATAGTTCTTTTTCAGACCATAGTCGCGTCGCTTGCGGCATACAGTTTCGCCAGATACCGGGGCAGGTTCAAGGAACTGCTGTTCTTTCTCTACGTGGTTCTCATGCTCATGCCGTATCAGGTAACTCTGGTACCGAATTATCTTGTGGCCGACACGCTCGGAATAGTAAATACAAGAATGTCGATCATTCTTCCCGGCATCTTCGCTCCTTTCAGCGTGTTCATACTTGCCAAGGTCATGCGGAGAATACCTGTTTCCTACATTGAAGCGGCCAAGCTTGACGGAGCAGGTGAGGTACAGATCTTCACCCAGATCTGTCTGCCTCTTTCAAGAAGTGCGATTTTTTCAGTAGTGCTTCTTAACTTTATTGATTACTGGAATATGGTTGAACAGCCGCTTATCATGCTCTCGGACACCGACTATCATCCTCTGTCAGTTTTTCTTTCAAAGATAAATTCCGGTGACGTGGGACTGGCTTTTGCCGTAGCGGTAATATACATGATACCGACGCTGCTGATGTTTTTCTACGGTGAGGATTACCTCGTCGAGGGAATTGCATATTCGGGCGGAATAAAAGGATAACCACACATCGAAAGGACAATAAAAATGGACAGCAAAGAAATAAATATAAATTCAGAGGGAACAGAAAAGCACCGTAACAGAAGGGAATGGGTAAAGAACATTATCATCGTTTTCCTTCTTATTATGCTGGTGCTGACTTTCTTTTCAAATACCATAATGAACTATTCTCTGCCTGAGGTCTCGGTTTCACGTATTTCAAGGAACAAGGTCTCGAAGGCGTACACTCTTGACCTTACTGTTGAGGCAAACAAGAAATATACTGTTACAGCTGATGAAAACGGAGAGATCAAGCGTGTTGCAGTACGAAGGGGTCAGGAGATAAAGGAGGGACAGGCACTGTTTTATCTTGAAGCGCCGGGCGAAAGTACGGAGGCAAAAACGCTTCAGGATAACATCGACCTTGAAAAGGCAGCTTACGAAAAGAGCCTTATCACAGCTTCACCTGACAACTTTGCGCTTGCACAGGCCGTTGAAGTGGCAAGAGACAAGCTCAATCAGGCAATAGATGCAAAGAACAATGCACCTTCCGAGCCGTCAGAAGATCCGGAACAGAAGAAGAACGATCTTGCTGAAAAGGCTGTTCTTCAGTCAGATCTTAACAATATTACGGAACAGAAATATGAACTGCTAAGTAACGGTACAGCTTCAAAACTTTCAAATGAACTTGGTGCACATGAAAAGGCAAATTCTGAGCTGGAAACGGCGAAAAAAGAACTTAAGGATGCCGAAGATAAATGTGCGGGTTATAATGCAGTTATTCAGGCCGCAGGTGCTGAAAACGGAACAAAGACCATGGAGCGCAGCATAGAAACCCAGAAGCTCCAGATAGCACAGAAAAAGGCTGACCTTGCTGCAGCTGCTGAGGAAACTGTTAAAAATGAGATCGCAAAAGAGATCGCGACACTTGAACTTAATTTAAAATATGCCGAGGAAGACCTTAAGGCTGTTACAGAAGCCGTTGCCAGTCTTGAAAAGGCGAAGACCTTAAAGGCTGAAAAAGAGACAGCCGTAACTCAGAAGGAGAATGCCGTCAAAGATTCTGAAAAGGCTCTGGAAAAGAAGGTCGCTGAGGTATCTGCTGAAATCAATGCCAGGATCGCATCACTCGGCGGCGGTGTTTCTTCTTACGATGAAGGTCCCTCTTCATACATCGGAAGTGATCCGCTTATGTCATCATCAACTGACTATGATGCAAATATAAGAGCGGCTCAGTACGAACTTGATGCTGCTATAAACGCTCTTGAACAGAAGAGAAAAACTGATTCTGTAACAGACGCACAGGCACAGGTCGATCTTGATGCACAGAAGAAAAAAATCGAAAAGCTTGAGGAACAGCTTGCAAAACTTCTTGAAAAGCAGGGTAAAAACGAAATAACGTCACCTGTTGACGGTGTTGTTGAAATGATCAGTTTTACTTCCGGACAGTCGTTTGCAGCCGGCGAGGAGCTTCTGGTCCTCAATCTTTCGGCTGACGGTTTCACTGCTTCCGCTACTGTTACTTCCGAACAGGCAAAGGCTGTAAAGAAGGGTACTGAAGCAAAAGTAAGCGGTAATGATGACGTTAAGGTTACAGTAAAGAATATTACAAAGAATAAAAACGATTCTTCAAAGTTTGATCTTACATTCACCGTTGAAGGTGATGTGATCGCTGACCAGCAGGTAAAGGCTGAACTCGGCGAAAAAGCCTCACAGTATGACAAGGTAGTTCCGAAAAATGCTGTAAAGCAGGATTCGACAGGAAAATATGTGTACGCAGTCAGATCCAAGAGTACTCCTCTCGGAAACAGATATCTGGCAGAAAAAATACCTGTTACAGTTATTGCTGAAGATGATACTCAGTGTGCCGTATCAGGAGATTTCGGCGATTCAGCTGACTACATAATCACAGCTTCATCAAAGCCGTTTTCACCTGGAGACCAGGTAAGACTCTCACAGGAGTAATGTGATGAAGAAGAGGAAAATTGCAGCAGCGGTCACGTCGGCTGTTCTGCTTGCCGTACTTTCGTCAGTCATGTCTTCGGTTTCCCGGAGTCTTGATGATCAGAATATGGCGGAACGCTGGAAGGGCGGAGAACTTGACTATGCACAGGTCTCAGTCTTTTATCCGCAGAGCAAAAGTCCGTATAAGGAAACGGATGCGGAAAACTTAAGAAATACCATCACTGAGAAGCTGAAAGAAGGCGCTTTCAGACCTGAAAATGAAGGTGCTGAAATATGGAAAGACGCCTACAGCTCCGTTATTTCAGTTTCTTCTGTTTTCCGTTATGACGAAAGCAGCGGAAAGACGGAACCTGCCGGTTCAGATTACAGTGTTGCCGGTGTCGGAGGCGGCTTTTTTGAGTTCCATCCGCTGAGGCTCATAAACGGGAACTATATCTATGAAAGTGAACTTGATAACCACCGGGCTGTTCTTGACAGGCAGGCCGCCTGGGATATGTTCAGTTCATTTGAGATCACAGGTATGAAGTTTATTTTAAACGGTGTGGAATTTGAGGTAGCCGGTGTGGCAGATCCCGGTGATAACAGGGACATAAAAAAAGCCTATCCTCCGGCGCCGATGATCTACATCCATTACAGTGCACTTGAAGAGGCGGGACTTGATACCTCTCTTCTTTGCTATGAAGCCGTTATACCTGATCCGGTCACTAACTATGCACGCAACATCGTGCTTGAAAACTTCGGTATTAATACCATGACGGAGAACGAAACGGATGAAGATCCTGAAAAGAAGCTTGATGTGGTTATTGTCCAGAACACGGACAGATATTCGGTTCCAAAGCTCTGGAAAGGACTTAGCGAATTCAGAACCATGGCTGTTTCTGACAGAAGTATCGCCTAATGGAGATACTATTTTTGTCTGCACTGGCTGCAGCGCTGCTTTTATTTGTTTTATGCGTTTCGGAGATATGCAGGCTGTATTTAAACAGAAAATGGCATCTTAAGGATTTCCTTGAGGATATGATGTACAAATACACCTACAAAAAACGAACATCAGACTATATCACATCTTCGGCAGATACCGGGGAGAAAAGCAGATACGATCAGTAATTTTTTTTAAGAGAAAGGAAAAAAGAACGATGAAAAAAAACAGAATTATTCAGCGCACTGTAAGCGCATTTCTTGCAGCTGCTATGGCAACGCTTGCCTCATGCGACGCCAAACTTCCGGGAAGCAGAAATAACACTGACGGCTTTACAAATCAGCCGAGACAGATCATGAACTACTACACAAGTGAAATGCTTGCTGTTCCGGATGGTTTCGGCTATGCACGGAATATTTTCTGCAATGACGAAAATATTTTCATTTACGGAAACAAATCAAACGATTCAGCTGAGATCCTCTCAGGTATTTATGATTTTGGAGCAAAGGAATTAAAGGAGCTTCATTTAAGTGATCTGAATGCAGATTATATCAGTTCTGCAGCATATATAGGAAAAGATCTTGCAGTTTCATATTGGGAGTCTGAAACAAATATTCAGAAAATTATCATCTTTGATACGGCTTCTTCCAAAGTTAAATGCAGTGCTGATATTAACCAGAACTCATATATTTCATCACTTTCAGTAAACGCTGACAGTGAGCTTGTTGCTGTGATCGAAGAATGGGGCCCTGCTGCACAGAAATATTTCGTGAAGAAGTATGACCCTGCGACTCTTGAAGAAAAGAGCAGCAATGATATAACAAAGGCTATTGAAGTTGGCGATAATGGTTATCTTACCGGTGTAGAATTTGATAAGGCCGGTGACATGTACTCTCTTATTACTGAACACGACAAGGAAGGTGAGCCAGCCTACAAACTCGTCAAGTTTAAAGAAGACGGAACTATTGTTTATACTAACGAGGATTTTGCAGATCTTAAAGACGGCGGAATGGTCATAAAGAGAGCAAACGGAAATATATGCGTATTGTCCAGCGTTGATGGTGGTGTAACATTAGGTATTGATGAAATCGATAATTTAACCGGCGATATCAAGGAGAGATACAATGTTAAACTCAGTGAAGATATTAGCGGAGTATGCCTGAACTCCGGCGAGGCTGATTTTATTTACAGCGACAGTGAGGGTGTATGGAAACTTGATTTTGATAAAGAAAAGCCGGAAAAGATCATTTCGTACGGTACTGAAGTTCCGGAATCCTATTCATGTGTTCAGCAGATGGCATATTCTGACGGAAAGCTGTTTTTATACGGACAGGACTGGGGCGGAGAAAGCAGCCTCATCTACAAATTCGACAAGGAAGGCACTTTTGTCGGAGAATTCCCGGTTGAAAGTGCAGGCAAGGACAGCTATATAACATCGATCAGTGCGGACAAGGATGGAAAAATAGTAGCTGTTTCTGAAGAATACGGCTATAGTGAAGACGGTACTGATGAAACTACCTGCTATATTTACGAGATTAAGGAAGATGGTTCTATAGGGGACAAAACCGCATTAAAAATCGATACCGATGACAACTACTATATGGAAAGAGTTGAAAAAACCAGCAGCGGTGATTATGCTGCAGTTGTATTCATTGACGGCGGAGAAGAACAAAGCAGTTTTGTTCAGATCTTCAGTGCATCAGGCGAGAAGAAAGCTGTGATTACGGACGAGGACATTGAAAACATTGACTCTTACTATTCAACTCCGTCCGGAGACTATATTTCTTACAGAGACAAGTCTGGAAAAACTATATACCGCAAGGTGGATAATACGACATATGAGCTTGGTGACACAGTTGAGCTTAATATTCCGGAAGGAATTAACCGTATAAATTCTGACGGTAATTACGACATGTGTTACTCTGATTCGTCAGGTATTTACGGATACAGTTTTGCTGAAAACAAGTCGACTGAGATCGTGAACTGGATCGACAGTGACATTGTCTTTTCAGTATGGAATGCTTCTTTCCTTGGCAGTGAAAAGATCGTATGCCAGGGATATGACTACTCAAGTGGTGAGGAGCAGATCTATGTTCTTAAAAGAGCAGACGATGAAACACTTAAAAAGATCCAGAACAAGAAGCTTGTGACTATTGCCGGAGTAGGCGTCGGATACAACTCAGCTTTCAAGGAAAAGGTAGTTGATTTCAACAGAAACAGCAATGAATACAGACTTCAGGTAAATGACTATCAGAAATTCAGCAAGTATGAGGATGACACCTATAATTCAGGTGCTTTTCAGCTCAACAATGACCTGGCTTCAGGAAATGTACCTGATATTCTTGTCGGATCAAGTGAAGTTAATATGACATCATTTGCAGCAAAGAATATTCTTGCTGACCTTACAACTTACTTTGAAAATGACGCTGACATAAAAAGAGAAGACTATTTTGAAAACATTCTTGATTTAGGCAAATACAAGGGAAAACTCTGTCAGGTATTTGCCGGATTCAGCATCAGCGCACTTGCAGGTCCTGAGTCAAAACTCGGAAAAGAAGCAAACCTGACACACGAAGATCTCTTTGCTTTAAAGAAGAACGGAAATGTATTCTATGAAAAAACTTCAAGGGAAAGACTTGTAAACGAATTACTCAAGGCTAACCTTGCTGAATACGTTGATTTTGAAAACAAGACCTGTGATTTTGACAATGAAAGATTTTCAGGAATTATAGACCTTGTCACTGAAGAGGGAAGCGAAGCTGATGAAGAAGAGCTGTATGCAAAAGAGGATATGATGAACGGAGAACTCGAAGAGGTCTCAAGATTCAAAGACAATAAATGCCAGCTTGATCTCGTTGACATATATAACTTCTCACCTATCCTCGAACTCCAGCAGGGAGCACTCGGTGAAGCAGCGACTATCAAGGGATATCCGTCTGAAAACGGAAGTGGTATAGTAATTTTACCGAATATGACATTTGCCATCTGTGAAAAATCAAAGAACAAGGATGCAGCATGGGACTTCATTAGAGAATTCTTTACAGAAGAATATCAGAATGAAATGAACGGTGATTATATTTCCACCTTCCCGGTAAGAAAGAGCTCATTTGACGATGTTATTGCCAAGGGAAAGAAAAAGGAAAGCTATCAGTACTATCAGGTAACAAAGCCGGACGGATCATATGCTGAAATGAAGCCGCTTGATGATGCAACAGCTGAAAAGTTCAGAAAAGCAGTTGAAAGTGCTGACCGCTGTGTATTAAGCGACGAGCGTATCGAAAAGATCATTGACGAGGCAATCGATCAGGTAAAGAACGGAGAAAAGACATCATCTGAGGCAGCTGCTGATATCCAGAACAAGGTTTCAACATATCTCAATGAAATAAAATAAGTTAAGGAAACACTGATTTATGAATAAATCAGTTTCCTTAAGAGGGCAGAACAACATATGGTTCTGCCCTTGCTTTTTTCGGATGCATAATGTATAATTATCTTAAGTATACACTGATTTGAAAGGAAAGCACAATGAAAAGAACATATATAATAAAACTTATTTCAGGCCTGTTTGCACTTTCCGTGCTTGCCGTGCCTTTTACCGGCTGTGAAAAAGCACCGTCATCATCTGTTCCTTCCGGCGACAGCGGCGAAGAAAGTGCTGTCGTTACCGAAGCAGCTGAACCGGAGACAAGTGAGCCTGAAGATGATAATTTAAAGATCACTGAGATATTACCGGATCATGAATACGAAAACGTGGATCATGTCGAGCTCTGCGGCGGCAAATACTATATTTATGAGCGTATGAGCGAAGCCGAAGAAAAGGAGGTGTCTGTGATCGCATCTGCGTCGACAGGTGAAGTGAAAGATCTTGACATAAGCGATGCCGGCTATTCCTACGTTCAGTACGCCGCACTCGGAGAAAAGGAGCTTGCACTGGTATACTGCGACGAAGAGAACATTCAGCATCTGTGCTCTGTCGATCCTGCTACCGGAAAGAAATCCACTGACAAAACTTTTGAAGAAGAAACATACCTTTCTTTTCTCAGAAATGCCGGAAGCGACGAATTTACTTCTCTGTGCATACACTATACCGAAACCGGCAAGAATTTTTCACTTGACTGGTTCAAAGGCAGTGACCTGAGCGTTACCCGTGAGGAGAATCTCACTGAAAAGCTGGAACTTCCTGAAACTGCATTTGTTGTTGATGCCTTTGCACTTCAGGACGGATCTGCTTACATGTGTTCAGTTGATTACAAACCGAATTTTGTAAATGAATACTTTATCTACAGAATGGATGATAAAGGCAATATTACCTACAAACAGGCTATACCGGATGACTGGAACGGAAACTTTGCCGGTATGTACGTTTTGGAAAGCGGAAATCTCTGCGTATGCTGTACTGATGACTACGCAAAGTTCTCTGTTCATGAACTGAAGCGTGAAACAGGAGAGATTATTACCGAACACACCGTGGAAACTGTGAAGTCGAATTATGTCGGTTCAATCAGCATTCCCGGCTATGATTTTACATACATAACCCCGACAGGAATAACAGGCTATTCCTTCGCGGAAAAGAAGTCTGAAGTAGTATTTAAGTTCGGTGAGGATCTTGATCCTGTTCTTAAGAATGTTTTTACAGCAGCATCTTACGGTGATTCACTTTATCTTTACACACTGGCCAATCTGGAATCGGGACGCAGGGTAACAGTAGCAGGAAGTGACAACAAGGAGATCTTTAAGACAGATCTCACTGCTGATATCGGATATGCATCAGTGTTCTGTACTGCACCTGACGGAAGCATTTATTACTGTGAAACATATGAACAGGCGGCTGAGGACGGTTCAAGCGGAAACGCATACCGTTTCCATGTTCTTGACAGTACAGGAAAGGCAAAGAACATATTCACTATAGACGGACTGAAGGAAGCATCAAGCGGCAATATCCTCAAAATGCGTTTCGGCAGTGATGGAAATCTTTATCTGCTGGTACAGTACTACAAGAATGGTGTCCCGTTTACAACAATATATGTGACAGATGGGGAAGGAAAATTAAAGGGTAAGTTTACCGGTGAAAAGGAACAGCTTATCATCACTGACATGTTTGTAAACAGCGAAAGGCAGTGTGCTGTTTGTATCAATTCCGACAGTGACAGCGTTATAACTGATCTCGATCTCGGAAAACAGCTGATGACTGAAAAATTCAGCATAGCAATTGATGCGAATCTGGCTGAGGTATTTGCCGATGGTACCGGTAAATACGATCTCTACTATATCAGAGAAAACACCGTATACGGCTACAATGCCGCAGACGGATCAGAAACGGTGATCGCAGCTCTTGGTTCCGCCAATGTCGAAGCTACGAATATATTTGTTGATTCCGGTAAAAGGGTCATATGCAGCACCTATGACGAGGAAACCGGAAAAACAGGCGTGACTGTTTTTGAAAAAGGTTAAAGGTCCGGCAAGGGGCCGGGCTCATATATAAAAATTTAAGGAGGAAGAATTTATGAAGAAATTCAGACGTGTTCTTGCAGGTCTGACGGCAGCGACACTCGCCTTTGGTTCAGCGGTAGTGTTCCCGTCAGGTCTCAGAGCAGAAAAGGCAGATGCGGCAGAGGCACCTTTTAACTACGCAGAAGCCCTTCAGAAGTCACTGTTCTTCTATGAAGTGCAGCAGGCGGGTCCGCTGCCTGAATGGAACAGAGTAACCTGGAGAGCCGATTCCACCATGTCCGACGATGTTCCGGGCGGATGGTACGATGCCGGAGACCATGTAAAGTTCAATCTGCCGATGGCCTATTCGGCTGCAGTGCTGGCATGGGGACTTTATCAGTACGGAGACGGTGTCGAAAAGATCGGTGAATGGCAGAATTATCAGAACAATCTTGAATTTGTTCTTGACTATCTTGTTGCCTGCGACAGGGAAGACAAGGTCGTTTATCAAATCGGTGAAGGTAATGCAGATCACAAGTGGTGGGGTGCAGCTGAGCTTGTTGAGCTCGAAATGGGCAAGCGCCCTTCCTATACCGGCGACGGTTCATGTGTAGTCGGTGAAATGTCAGCTGCCCTTGCAGCAGGTGCAGCGGCACTTAAAGGAAAATCAGACAAAACTGACGGATATCTTAAATGCGCAGAGCATTATTTTGATCTTGCATGGAAGGTAAAGAGCGATAAGGGATATTCTGCAGCAAGCACCTTCTATGATTCCTGGAGCGGCTTCTGGGATGAGCTTTTCTTTGCGGCAAACTGGCTCTACATCGCGACCGGTGACAAGGGCTATCTTGACAAAGCTAAGGAATGCATACCGAATCTCGGCAGGGAAAACCAGTCTGAAGAGCTCAAGTACACATGGGGATTCTGCTGGGACGATGTAACACAGGGCGGATTCCTTCTTTATGCACAGAATACAGGTGACGAGGAATATGTAAAGCAGGTGCAGAAGCATCTTGACTACTGGTCGCTGCCTGAAGGATACGGCGGAAAGAGCGTTTATCATCTCAAGGACGGCCTTGCATGGCTAGACTCATGGGGATGTCTCCGTTATGCGTGCAACGCCGGATTCCTTGCAGCTGTAGCCAGCGATACGATTTTTAAGGACAATGCAGAAAAGAGCAGTCAGTATAAGGAATTCTACGAAACACAGATTAACTACTGCCTCGGCGGCAACGCAGACAAGAGAAGCTATGTTATCGGTTTCGGTGAAAATGCTCCTGAGCATCCGCACCACAGAACATCTCACGGTGCATGGGACGATATGAAGGCAGAAGCCCTCAAACACCACAGACACGTTCTCTACGGAGCACTTGTAGGCGGACCGGGCAAGGACGGAAAATATGAAGATGCAGTAGACAACTACGTAAACAACGAAGTTGCTGATGACTATAACGCTGGTTTTACAGCGCTTCTGTGCAAAATGGTTTCCGACTATGACTGCAAGACACTTGCAGATTTTCCTCCTGTGGAAGAACCGGACGGACCGGAATTCTGGGTACAGGCAAATATCAACCAGGAATCAGACACATT
>CADAPI010000149.1 GCA_902789705.1 uncultured Ruminococcus sp. | reverse complement strand
GTCATCGATCTTACCGATAGCATCTCTCAGCTGCTCTGCATTCATTATACTCCCACCCTTCTTTTAAGATGTTCTTTAAGCTGTTTCCGTACCCTTGAAAGTATCGCCCTGACATTTTCCTCGGTCATGGAACACTTTTCAGATATGTCAGTGATACTGTCAAAGTACCAGTACCTTCTGACAAATATGAACCTCCGGTCCTTTTTAAGCGAATCAAGGAACTCGTTGATGGCCGCCACCACTTCATTTTCATCGTACTTTTCTTCCGTGCTGCCGCTTCTGTCGATACATTCTTCCAGCTCCTCAGTGGAAATGCATACGTCCTTTTTCCGCTTGCTGTTGTTATAATATTTGAATCTGGTGAGTGAATGGTTCCTTATGATCTTATACAGAAAAGACGCAAGAAATTTTGGTCTTTCCGGTGGCATCAGATTCCACGCTGTCAGATAAGTATCGTTGAGACATTCCTCTGCATCTGAATTGTCGTTCAGTATCTGATTTGCGATATACATACATCTGCTTCTGTACTTTTTATCAGTTTCCGTGATCGCACTTTCCGAACGTTCCCAGTAAAGATCTATTATTTTTTCGTCTTCCAGAACCACACACCTCCATTCTGGTTGCGAGTGTTTGCCCCCGGCTTTCACTCTATTAAGGCCTCTACTAATATAGTTTCCTGTAACACGCATTTGTGACAAATAAAAATTAAGTTTGTAGAAAGTCATAAATCAAGCATTATCAGTTTGTTTTATTTTCACAAAAGGTACCGAACGTCAGTTTCAAATGATGCCCGATACCTTTTATTTTAAAGTGTTTATTAGTCTTCTGTAATTGTTATCTTAAATTATACTATATTCTCACGTTTATGACAAGCAGTTATAAACCGAGCTCGGCTCGGTTTTTCCATAGCAGTCTTCGGCCCGCAGGGGTGAAGACTACCATTTTACAGAAGCAAACGGGAGCACCGGATTTTGATTTACCGGTACTCCCGCTGGCTTTATTTATTCAGAGTAATCAATACAGAAGAGAATTTCTTTATAAAATACATCCGCTGCTATTTAAAATGTTCCACGTGGAACATTTTATATTGTTTATTGCTCATCTTTCGCAGTCGGATCACCGATTATGCCTGCAAAAACCGGAACATTGTTTTTGTCGGCAATGTAGTAGAAGAACGGTCTGTCAATTGTAACTTCAAGTGAGCTTAAAGGTCGTGGTGCCGGTGCTGTTGAGACCAAAACTATCTGTGTATATGCTGCACCTTCGCAGCCGTCTTTATCTGTTTTTAATACAGCTTCATGGTCGATCTTATCGATTCTCACTCCATCTATAGCATTTTTTCCGCAGTCAATAATATTTGAAAAATCACCCTTTACAAATGCCTCTTTAATACCCAGTTTTTCCGAAGCATCAAGAAGATCGAATTTTGAAACAGCTTCAAATTCAGGGAAATACATATTAAGCCGACATTCTGCAGTATCGTAGTTTTTTCCGTAAATATCTGCCATAGCTGCATTGTCGGATACGATATCATTAATATCAGTTTTTTCATCCGGAACTACAAAATACATACTGAACCCATGAAGCATTTTCTTGCTGCATACCTTGTATCCGTCGCCAAAACCAACCGTGCTGTTTTCAAGGCTTCTCATATATTTACATGTCACATCTGTTCCGTCATTTCTGCGGAAAGTATCATCTTTTATGTCATAGCAGCTCTCTTTCCATGAATTTTTATAAACTACGGTATTAATAAGCCTCAGATACTCTTTATCCGGTTCTCCTAATTCGATCAGCGGCTTTATCTTATTGTCAGTGTATTTATATATCCAGTCTTGTATATCTTTTTCAGTCTGCTCTTTTTGAGAATAATCCTTTTTAAACGACGCAGCCTTATAGCGTTTGTTAAGCTCGTTAATTCCAGTATATTCAAATATATACCGGTCATTCAGCCAGACTGAATTTGTACTGCTGCAGTAGCTGTTATCATCTTTAAAATACAGTGACAGAAGATTATTGTTCTCTGTACGCAGATCTTCCATGTCATCTGCACGAAGCGCATTTACTATTTCTTCCCTGGTGGTAGTATCTGCACATTCAGCCGCCATAGAGAGCGCTGTATAATAACTTAAAGGTGAGTAAACCTTATTTATTTCTCCCTTTTCATCATCTGTTTCAAGAAGAATAAGCGGTGTAGAATCATATACAAACTCCATGTATCCGTCTGCACCTATCTTCTCTCCTGTTTCTTTCAGACTCTGAAGATCAGGTACTGCTGACGGAACAGCTGCAGGCTCAGTCGGAGGAACTGTCGGATCACAGTTATACCCCGGCACCGGAGATGCAGGCGGTTCCGGAGAAGGCAGATTACTGAAATAAGCCTCCCTGCTCAGATCTGTTATTTTCTTTGCAAGGAACATTTTTAACGTTGCAAGGTCATCAAGCTGAACTTTTCCGTCATAGGTCACATCCGCACAGATTAGCCTGTCGCCGGTAAATGTTTTCTTCTCCACAAGGCCAAGTGATATTGTAGACAGATCTGTAACATTAACATTTCCGTCAAGATCCACATCACCCGGAATCAGTAATGAATCCGAAGCCTGCGCCGTTTTTATATTACCCGAATCAAAACCGCCAAACGATGTATAGCATCCTGCAGCTAAAGTAAATGCGGATATCAGAGCCACTATCTTATTTTTTCTCATTTTAACCAGTCCTTTCATTTTTCATCTTTATAAAACTTTCTTTCGGTTCTCAAAGGGGGTTTATATACTGTTTTTCCCCTCTGCCTTTATAGTGTAAAAAAGATCTTAAAGGTAACAGTATTTTTTCAAAAAAATTACCGACTGTATTATCAGCCGGTTTTAATGGTTGTCTGCCGGAGGCAGACTATAGATAGTGCCGGTAATCCGACGGGATTACCGGCACCACCTTTTATCTTTCTGTTTTGTTAATTTTTTTAATCAGCTTTTTATCAAATGTACAAATCTCATATCCTTGCTCAGTATGATACGCAATGAGCAAACAATCAACAAAATCAAGACTTACTTCACTGTATTTTCGTAAACCTGCTTCTATAACAGCGTGATTATCCGATTCTACTGTTGAAACATTCAAAAACTTTATTATTGCATTTGCAATTATACTCCTATCGAGTTTGTAAACACTTTTCAGTACATAAACAACTTCTGCTATAACTTCCGTAGTTACTTTAACTGACTCAGTTTCAATTATTTCTGTAACTTTTGCATTCATCTCCTCATTATCATTAAGAAGAAAACGAAGGATCATATTAGTGTCAAGGAGCTTCATAATTTTCTGCAGCCACCCTTTCCCATGCTGACTCTTCCTTGGAGATAAGATCCACATTCGCATACTCAGAAAGTATTCCGCGAACAGATTCTACTGATGTCTTTTCCTTCTTATAACCTTTTAAAAACAACAGTAATTCCTGAAGCTGTTCTTCTGTTAAAGTATCTATTATACTGTATGCTATTTCTTTTGTACTCATAGAAATCATCCCTTTCAAAAGCATAATAAGTAGTGTTGAATCTGATACTACTATCATTTTACTGTTCCCATAACTTTGTTCAAAGTAGCAAGGTCTTCAAGGAGGTCATTTTCATCCTGATCCAAATACGGAATACCTATAGAATCATAAAACTCTATCAGATCTGTTTTGTATACTCCCAATATTTCAGCTGCTCTCCCATGTGAAATCGTAAGATTGCGGATATACGGATATATTAACATAGCATTTCTTTCGAAAACAGCTCTCTGATCATCATCGCTTAAATAAGATGTCATACCTTCCGGAACGGCTAACTGGATATTTACAGTTCTCATATAACCACACTCCTGTCAATATATTTATTTTGACTTCATATTTTTCTGTAAACACTCTTTTTCAAACTGACTCTTTTGAGAAAGGAGTCAGTTTGCTTTTCAACTATATTATACTATACATTTCCCTGAAAATCTATAAGGAAAAATAAAATTTCTTCAAGTCCCTATGTATATAAATGAGGCGCCTGCGGCGCAAATATAAACCGGGCTGTGGAAACAGTCCGGTTTTTCTATAGCAGTCTTCAGACCGCAGGGATGAAGACTACCTTTCAGCGGGAGCACCTTTCAAAGGTGTGGTCTGCCTCCGGCAGACGCTTATCATGTTTCTCTGCCTTAAATCGAATCAATTTTTACAGAGTTAAAGCTTATTGAATACATTGACAGGAAGTATCTGATCTTCGCTGCGTTTTCGCTGGATGAATCGTTGAGTTTTACTGATATTTTTTCTTCACCGTCAGTTTCTTCTATTTTGGCATAGCCGTAAATATTATTCTGCGTCATAAACCGGCTGATCAGTTTTCTCTGCTTTTCCATGTCATCTGTCTTCTGTGCAGGAAGGTCGATGACCAGATCGTTGATCCTACATTCGAATTTTGCCGGATCATATCTTTTTTCAGCTATCATATCATTTATCTTCTGAACGTCCTCATCATTCTGGCAAAGTATTACCAGTATCTGATCGTTGTCCTTGAAGTAAAGATAACAGTCTGTGTTGTTTACAACTGTAAAATTAATAACATCATCAAAAGCAGCCTGACTGTCCGGTACTATCGCAGAATCTTCAGTCGGCGTTATTTTTTCTTCAGAAGGAGTCAGTATTTCTGCTTCAGCTCCATACGGTGATGTCGGTTTCATTGACGCCGGAGCTGATGACGGTTCCGGTTTTGCGACCTGTTTCGGACTTTCTTCAGCCACTTCATCAGGTATGTCAACTGGTCTCTCCTGAGGACTCACAGGCTGCGGAGAAACTCTTTCAGCTGCAGGCACAGGGACTGCTGACGATTTAGGCGTGATCATCGGTTTTGGCGAAGAATTTGTCGGCTTCACGTTCTCGGCTACAGCCACTTCTTCAGCCTTTTCGACTGCTCTGGAAGTCACCTTTTCTACAGGCGCCAGAACCGCAACTGCGGTCTCACGCAGCACCTGCTTTTCCGTTACTGCCGCTCTTGTCACTACTGCTCCGGTTACTTCAGCTCTGGTTACTGCTGCCCTGGTCACTTCAGTTCTGGTTACTGCGGCTCTGGTCGATTCAGGCACCTTTTCCCTTTCAGTCACCGGAGCTTTAGCCGTTTCATGTACCGGCTGTCTCTCCGTTACTGCCTGATCCTGATTTTTTCCGCTGTCCGCAGATGGTTTCGGACTTTCTTTCGCTCCTGATCTTTCTGTACTTTCCGGCTTTACCGTCTCTGAAACATCTGTGACCGGTTCCGTACTTAAAGCTCCGGAAACTGCCTCAGTGACGTTGCTGCTTTCTTCTGTCACTCTGTCTTTCTTTTCCGTAACTGCTTCATTTACTTCCGGAGTTTCTGCCGGTTCAGCCTCTGAAACCGGTGTAACCTCAGTAACCTCCGGCACTTCCAGAGTGGATTTGTCCGGATCCTCCGGTTTGTTCACATTAAAGTAGATCAGCGATCCTGCCATGATAAAGAATGAACATGCAACTGCAGCGATCCCGGCTGTATTTTTCATTAGTACTATTCTTTTTCTCTTTTTTTCTTCGTATGCATCCCGCGCTTTAAGCACGGCGTCTGCCATTTCTTTAGATGTTCTCATACTGAAAACCTGCCTTCTCCATTACGGATCTTAATGATGATTTAGCATTGTACAGTAAATTACTTATCTGTCTTTTTGTTCTGCCCATTATTCTTGCGGTATTTTCGATGTCCATATCCTCAAAATATGCAAGATACAGCACCTGATAGTAATCAGGTTTAAGCTTTTCCATCGCCCTTCGCAGTTCAGTGTTCTGTTCTGTACGAAGGAATTCCTTTTCCACATCAGTTCCGTCCGAAAGCATTATGTATTCTTCCACCGGCTGATCTGAAATCCTGTTTCTGTTTCTTTTTAAATAGTTAATTGCCGAATTTCTTGCTATGGTATACAGCCAGGTCTTAAAGCTCGCTTTGCCGTTGTATTCATATTTTCTTACAGCAAGTTTTACAAAGGTATCCTCAAGGATATCCTCAGCAGCCGACTGATCTTTTACGATACCATTTATAAACAGTATAAGTCCGTTATAGTAAATGTCAATGATCTCTCTCAGACCATCATCGTCCCCGTCAAGATAACGGCGATAGCAATCCGCATCTCTGCCCATAGGACACCTCTCGCTTTCTGCTTCTGTATATTATACACCGGAGATCACCGGATATCTTAGTAATTTTAAAAATTTTTTTCGTACCATTTTTCAGACGCATATCTGTACCCTTCAGCTCCCTGTAGATATTTTATATTATATCCGAAAAATTATTATTTTGCAAGGCACAAAACTGTAATTCTGATCAAAAAATGAGATAACATCTTTATAACGTCCGTGAACAGTGCACATATTTCAGATCACCAGTTTGTATACTTTTACAAAGTTTCATTTTCTGAAAAAATATTTTTGAAATTACTAAGATAAACGCTCCGGAAATGTGTATAATAGATACAACCAAATACGATGCAGGCTGATCTGCAGCCTGACACATCGGCATCAAAATCTCTTTAAGGAAAGGATGATCATTATGGTAAAACTCAAAAAAGCAATTGCCGCTCTTACGGCTCTCGGAATGATTATGTCAGGTTCGCTCACAGTTTTTGCTGATGAAACACCCGCAGCCGAAATTCTTATCGGCGATGTCAATTCTGATAGTAATGTGGACATTACAGACCTGTCCTTCATTTCACTTTTCCTTTTAAAAGACACAGAATTCACAGACGCTCAGCAGAAGGCAGCCGACGCTGACGGTGACGGAAATGTTACACTTGCAGACCTCGCAAGAATCAGACAGTTTATTTCAAAGAAGATAAACAGACTTGAATTTTACGGCATAACCCTCACAGATATAGTTAATACAGCGATAAGAGATAACCTTCCAACCTCTGATGAAATAGAAAAATTTTATGAAGACAACGCTTACATTTATGAATTCCCTTCAATAGAATCAGATCTCATCGAATGTACTTTTTCTGACGGAACCGTAATGAATGTCAGAGAAGCACTGGCAGAAGGTGTGGTATCAATATCTGATCTTGATAAATACGGCATAAGCTACTTCAAAAAGCCCAAAGAAAAGTACGAACTTAAAGCCAGAGTATCCGAAATATACGGAGAAGGTATGCTTGTAATACCGGAAGACAAGAATATTATTGAGGATAAGGTTTTCATTCAATGCAAACAGATGATCACAGTTCTCAGCATTGACGTTGGCGACACAGTAAATATTGAATATGACGGAAAGGTGATGACCAGCGATCCTCCGCAGATCAGAGCTTTAAATATAAGCATTCTTAAAAAGACTACTTTTGAATGAAACGAGCTGACCTTGCAAGACTTCAGCAGTATCTATCAAAAAAGATAACAGCATTCTGATTTCATCCTTAAGGATTACTCTGAAAAATAAAATCAGCGGGAGTACCGGTAAAAAAAGGTGCTCCCATTTGTTATATTACAGCAGCAAAATTTATGGAAACACTGATTTATTCATAAATCAGCGTGGGGCTCCGGGGCGAAGCCCCGCAAATCCCACCTTCGGAAATCCGGCGAAGCCGGATTTCCGGTTTAATCAGTGTT
>CADAPI010000148.1 GCA_902789705.1 uncultured Ruminococcus sp. | reverse complement strand
GTATCACCAAAGTTACTCCCTGACTACCGCGGAAACAAGCAGGGAATGTAATCTCCCTTTAAAACAACGGAAGATCACCTGACAGGGTCTCTGCAGGTCAAAGCGGGTTCCGTCCCGTTTTCTGCACCGATCATTAAAACCAGTGATTTTCACAGACACTTAACCAGCAAACCCCTGCTTTTGCAGGGGTTTGCCGTGTGTTATGTCATATTGACATAATGCTCAATATCCAGCGCATCTGCGATCTTATTTCGTACAAAGTGCGTATCAGTAATTTTACTGTACACTCAGCATGAGATTTAAGGGGTACAGTTTCATGCTGCAATATTTACACGTTTTATTTTTTGGAGGTTTTATAATGAACTTTTTTGATGGAATAATATCCATTACCGGTATCGGATTCCTGATGCTCGTTGTTTTCATTGTAGCAGGACTCGGATATCTTCTCGGACGAGTAACAGTCAAGGGCGTATCCCTCGGCACAGCCGGTGTATTTATCGTGGCACTTCTTATCGGTGCTATGGTTTTCACTGTAGACGGAACAAATCTTGTTACTGAAAACTTCGGTACAAGAGCAGAACTTGCAAAGAACTATTTCAAGATAATTGAAAATCTCGGACTCATCCTCTTCGTTACATCAGTCGGATTCATTGCAGGTCCTAACTTCTTCTCAAGCCTTAAGAAAAACTTCAAGTCCTATGCCCTTCTCTCACTTCTCATCATCATTCTCGGCGGACTTACAACTATCTTCTGCATCAAGGTATTCGGATGTGACGCTGCAATGGCAGTTGGTCTCCTTTCCGGTGCTCTTACATCTACTCCTGCATTCTCAGCAGCCAAGGATACTCTCAGCTCTGTATATGAAGGAAACGCTGACAAGATCTCAGAAATGGAAGACATCGTTACAGTTGGTCACGGTATCGCTTATCTCTTCGGCGTTGTAGGTGTTGTACTCTTCGTACAGGTAATTCCTAAGATCCTCAGAGCAAACCTCGACGAAGAACGCAAGAAGATCGCTTCAGTTGACACAGGCGCTTCAAAGGATGAAGGCAGAAAGTTCTTTAACATCGACAACTTCGGTCTTGCTGCATTCGCTATCGCAGTTGTTATCGGTATGCTCGTAGGCGGCATCAAGATCCCTATGGGTAAGTCATCATTCTCACTCGGCACAACAGGCGGATGCCTCCTTGCTTCCCTCGTTGTTGCTCACTTCGGACACTTCGGTGCTCTCAGCATGAAGCCTGAAAAGAAAATGCTTGAACTCTTCCGCGAATTCGGTCTCATGGCATTCCTTATCGGTGCCGGTATCCCTGGCGGCGCTTCATTCGTAAAGTACTTCAAGCCGGAATTATTCCTCTACGGTGTGATCATGACACTCGTTCCTATGATCGTAGGCTTCTTCATTGCAAAGTATATCATCAAGCTTCCGCTCTTCAACAACCTCGGAGGTATCACAGGCGGTATGACATCAACACCGGCACTTGGTACACTTATCAATGTTGCCAAGACCGATGACGTTGCTTCTGCTTACGCTGCTGCTTATCCTATCGCACTTATCTCTATCGTACTCGTATCACAGTTCATTATAACAAATTTCAGCTGATAAAACAGATCGGCGGGTGGTAATTATGAAACAAATTGAGGTATCAAGGGCTACAATGGGCCGTCTTCCGGTCTATTTAAAGTATCTGAAAAATACAGATCCCAGTACTGAAAACATTTCTGCTACTGCCCTTGCAAAAGAACTCGGTCTGGGTGAAGTTCAGGTCAGAAAGGATCTCGGTGCTGTAAGCGGTGCCGGAAGGCCAAAGACCGGATACCGGATATCAGAACTTATCGAAGTCCTTGAAAAATTTCTCGGGCACAACGAAAACGGCAATGTCGTTATTGTCGGAGCCGGTAAACTGGGACGCGCCCTGCTCGACTACGGCGGTTTCAGAGATTACGGCCTAGACATAATGGCCGCTTTCGACAAAGCGGTAAACGCACCTGAAACAAGCAATCTCGGAAAGCCTGTCTACTCAATGGATATGCTTGACGGGTTCTGCAGGGAAAACAACATACGCATAGGCGTTATAGCAGTACCTGCACACAGCGCTCAGGAAGTATGCGACCGCTTCATAAAAAACGGTATAAGAGCCATCTGGTGCTTTGCACCATGTACTCTCACGGTGCCTGATGACATTCCGGTTCAGTACGAAAACATGGCGCTCTCACTTGCCTACCTGAACAAGAAGATCTGACGACACGCTGACTTTTATCTTACCAGACAGTAAATAATAACAGACACCCTGTGAATAAATTTTCGCAGGGTGTTTTTTTACAAATATTCGGAAGATATTTTTATATCAATCGATCATTTTTGGATTGAATTAATCTCAATTTTATGGTATAATAACTAAAATGAGTTTATTATCTTGCAAGGGAGGGGATAATGATGCCAAGGCCGCAGAAACAATGTCTGTACCGGAATGCCTTCATAACATATGATTATGATAAAGATATATTTCATTATTCACATGAAGTAGCTGAAATATTCGGTGATCACTTTGACAGAAGACCGCTCTGGGATATACTTGACGAAACAGGGATCGCAGCAACTGGAACCGGAAAAATCTTCAGAAAAGCGCTGAATGCACTGATAGCTGACGACTCACGTACTGTAGCTAATGAAGAGCTCAGCATGAGAGCAGATTCCGACTATAAAAAAGTCAATACTATATTTCTTA
This sequence comes from uncultured Ruminococcus sp., assembly GCA_902789705.1. Classification (GTDB taxonomy): domain Bacteria; phylum Bacillota; class Clostridia; order Oscillospirales; family Ruminococcaceae; genus HUN007. The sequence continues at coordinate 4,022 of CADAPI010000148.1, read as the reverse complement.
AAAATCCGTTCAACAAAACAGTAACGATCTCAATGAGTATTGTGAACCGTTATCCCCTGAGCGACAAGGATGAACTGACCGGTCTGCTTACCAAGACCGCATTTATTGATGAACTCAATGATCTTATGACAGTGCGTTCGGAAAATGAAATAAAGCAGCACATTGTGGTTTATCTTGACGTTATACGTTTCAAGATGATCAATGATATTTTCGGAGCAAAAAAAGGCGACGAGCTTTTAAAGCATGTTGCCGAAGTTATAAACAAAACCATCGGAAATTCCGGATTTGGATGCCGTATAGAATCTGATCGTTTCATGTTCTATACCCGATGCTCAAGAGATATGGTCAACGACTTCATAACTGATTTCCTTGAACGTGTTTCCAATTTTGATCTTTCTCTTGAGGTAATGTGCAACGCCGGTATCTATGTAATGGACAAATGCGTAAACGCTGAAGGTGCAGTGGATCGCGCCATAATCGCCCAGAAATCAATTAAAGGCAGCTACACCCGCAAGTTCACGGTATATCAGGAAACGCTGAGGAACGACCTGCTGACTGAGCAGGAGATCTCAGGACTTATGAAAACCGCTCTCAGGGAAGAACAGTTCGTGGTCTACTACCAGCCGCAGTACAATCACACTACCGGCCTTATAGTCGGAGCTGAAGCACTTGTGCGCTGGAGCCATCCGGAACGCGGCCTTATCTCGCCGGGTGTTTTCATCCCTATTTATGAGAAAAACGGCTTTATTACCAAGCTCGATATGTACGTGTTTGAAAAGGTCTGTCAGTTCCTGAGCAGATGTATTGAAAATAAAGTACACATGGTACCGGTATCGATCAATCTCACACGTTACGATATTTTCAGTCCGGACTTTATTGAAAAGCTTGAAGATATACGCAGACAGTACGCTGTCCCTTCAAAATACATACGTGTCGAGATCACAGAATCCGCTACTCTCGGAAACAGCGAATTCATCAATGAAGCAGTACGCAAGCTTCACTGCTACGGATATATAGTTGAAATGGATGACTTCGGCAGCGGCTACTCATCTCTGAACATTCTTAAGGATATCGACTTTGACATAATAAAGCTCGACATGAAATTCCTTGACGAGGATAAAAGCAGCAACAAACGCGGAGCAACTATACTAAGCTCTGTAGTCCGTATGGTGAACTGGCTTAATCTGCCGGTTATCGCTGAAGGCGTTGAAACAGCGGAACAGGCTGATTTTCTTGAAAGCATAGGATGTTACTATATTCAGGGGTTCTATTATTCAAAACCGCTTTCAGAACTTGATTACATGGGACTTCTTCAGAACAGCGACACAGGAATAGCCCTTACGCATATGCGTTCAACTGAAGAGAATGCAGAAGTAGCATTTGACTTTCTTACCAACGATGCTGCCGAATCCTTTATATTCAACAATTTCGTCGGAGGCGCTGCTGTATTTGAGTACAAGAACGGCAAGGCAGACATAATCCGCGTGAACAAAAAATATCTCCAGGAAATAGGCATGAATATGTCCGAACACGATCTGATGACAGCAGAATCCTGGCGCTATTTTGACGAGACCGCCAAAGACGTCTATATCAGTACTCTTGAGCGTATAATCGAAACCGGTCAGGAGGAAGAGTGCATTACATGGCGTACTTTAAAGTCTGAATGCTGCGGCGAAGAACGTCTCCTGATAAGAAGCACGATCCAGCTGTTAGGAAAAAGCGGAGATAACTATCTGTTCTATTCAAGAATAAAAAACATTACAACACAGGAAAAGAAATACCGTGAACTTCTGCATGAAGAAGAAAATTTTAAACGTGCTTTTGAACAGATAGATGTTTACATGTGGGAATACAATATAATAACGAAAGATATGATGCCGTGCTTCCGCTGCCAGAAAAATCTCGGCCTTCCTCCGGTAGTGAAGAATTATCCTGACCCGGTATTCGAATCGGGACTCTTTCCTTCCGACTATAAAGATATGTACTACGACTGGATGAAACAGCTTGAATCAGGTACCGAACATATTGAAGGTATTATACCTCTTACCAGCCAGCGGATACCGTTTATGATAAGATACACCACAGAATTCGACGAGACCGGCAGACCGTTAAAGGCATACGGTTCTGCTGCCAGAATAACAGAATAAGAAACACTGATAAAAAAATCAGCATATCGCGTGATATGCTGATTTTTATTTATACGAATGGAACAAACGGAGTTTGCGGATCTGCAGTATATTACAGATCCTGTTCCGCGATTATCCGAAAAGCTGTACCCAGTAGTGCTGGTATGAGGTGCCCGGCTTGTTTGCGTATCCTATGCCAATATATTTGTAATTGCCGTTTATCATATTTGCATAATGATCAGGAGAATTGCACCACTGCTCGAATACTCCCTCGGGTGTTGAGCTGCCCGCAGCTATATTTTCACCCATATATCCGGCCGGAATACCTATGTCAGTAAAGATGGTATACCATTCGCGTCCGTCCGGACGTGTGTGGTCAAAAACATCTGCGATTTCAGATGCTCTTCTGTCTGCACCTATATTATAGAGATCGGTACACTGAAGCGGATTTACACCCACCTGACTTCGTCTTTCATTAACCAGTCTGAAAAGTTCGCGCTGAAACTCAGTTGCTGAGTCCGGTATCGCCTGAACCGGTTCCGGCTCAGGTTCCGGTTCAGGTTCGGGTTCAGGCTGAGGCTGCGGTTCAGGTTCAGGTTCCGGCTCAGGCTCCGGTTCAGGTTTCGGCTGTTCAGGTGCTGCAGTCTCTTCACGAGGAGCTTCAGTTACCGGCTGCTCTGTCTCCGTAACCTGTGTTTCAGAGGCTGTTTCAGAAGTAACGCTTTCAGAAACACTGGTTGATATATCGGACAAAGCCGTAGTAAGCGATACTGTCTGCGACACCGATACGCCCGATGATACCACGGTAGTCATAGAAGACGATATGCTCTCTTCAGTTACGCATGATGTCACCGGCTGTGTCAGTGATACGGCGACTTCCCTGCCGGCTGTATCTTTTGCATCCTGCTTCTGTTCGACCCATTTCTGCGTCCAGAAGCCGAGCAGCGAGTATCCTCCTACAATTGCAGCAGCAACGATCCCTGTGATCGTATCCTTTTTCACAACAATTCCTCCTTGAATTTTTTTAAAAAAGTTATTGACAAACGATTAATTATGTGGTATAATAATTATCGTTGAAAACACACAAGACATAGGGGTGTGGTTCAATGGTAGAATAGGGGTCTCCAAAACCTTTGACGTGAGTTCGATTCTTACCACCCCTGCTTCAGGCTTTCGGTTATTCCGGAAGCCTTTTTTATTTTGCATAACGCCTGCTGTACTGATCAAAATACCACAAAAGTAAATTACGAACGCAGCTTCAGGCATTATAAAAAACAATACCCCTGCATATCATTCATACAGGGGATAATTGTTATTAGTCTGATATGATACTTATCATACCGTCCACTTTGAAAACAGTTCTTTATCGTTATCAGCGCCCATCATAAGTTTAAAAGTACCGTTTACCATCATGGAAGCGATACCAAGTGTACTTCTCGCATCAACTATAGTATCTCCCTGAACTGCTTTTACTGATCCACGGAGTTTGTTTATACACTCCATAAACCCTTTCAGATCCCTGTTAGAATCCAATTTGACTACTACATCATTGTTACCCATAAAAAACACCTTTCAGTTATAAGGTCAACATTCACTATATATAATTATAACCGATTTATTTTCTCTTTTCAATATCGATTCTATCTAATTTCAACTGTCATGTAACTATTTATTGCTACGAATTTTGTACAAAAATTACAAAGCCATGTCAAAAACAGATGCGCAGTGCAGGTAAGATTTTTTAATCCGGCGCACTCAATAAAAAAATCCGTATTTCAAACGAAATACGGATTTTTTTCTGGCTCCCCCGACTGGACTTGAACCAGTGACACCCTGATTAACAGTCAGGTGCTACTACCGACTGAGCTACGGAGGAATATTTGTGCCGGCGTCTAT
>CADAPI010000147.1 GCA_902789705.1 uncultured Ruminococcus sp. | reverse complement strand
GTAAAAGTTGTGATACTCGGACAGGATCCGTATCACGAGCCGAACCAGGCACACGGACTTTCATTTTCCGTAAAGAAGGGCGTTGAGCCGCCTCCGTCACTAAAAAATATTTTTAAGGAGATAAACGACGAACTCGGCATCGACAACAGTGGAAAACACGGCGAGCTGACAAACTGGGCAAAGTCGGGTGTACTTCTGCTGAACACCGTGCTCACAGTACGCCGCGGAATGGCAAACAGCCACAAGGACAAGGGCTGGGAACACTTCACTGACAGAGTGATCTCCCTTCTCAACGAACGTGAAAAGCCGGTCGTTTTCCTGCTGTGGGGAAACAATGCAAAGGCGAAGAGAAAACTTATCACTGGAAGGCAGCATCTTGTGCTTGCCTCGGCTCATCCGAGCCCGCTGTCTGCTTACCACGGATTTTTCGGCTGCGGACACTTTGCGGAAACGAATAAATTTCTCGAAGCAAACGGAATGGAACCGGTCAACTGGTCGATAGACTGACGAAAGGCATTATACCATGAACAGAACCATTGCTGCAGCGGCAGCATTTATACTGGCATTTTCCTTTACAGCGTGCACCAAAGAAGGCAGTACAGTCACCGAAGAAAAAGCTCCGGCAGAAACCACGCAGACTGAAACTGCAGTCATAACAGATAGCACGGGTCCGCAGGAAAGCCGGACGGAACAGCTCAGTCAGACAGTCACCTCTGCTTCACAGAGTATGCAGACTGTCAGTATGACATTCGTTTTTGAACCTACAGACGAAAACAGGGCAGCGCCTCTCCCGGGAGATGACGAAGCCTCTGAACTGGACATGCTCGAAGATGCCGGATCACCTGACTACAATGCAGATGCGGCTATTCCGTATGTTGCATGGACTGAAATAAATCTTGACAAATACATGTACGCCGTATCTCCGTGTATCGGATATTCGGCTGCACTTTCCGACGCAGGAAAGGCCATGATCTACGATCCGGGATATGAATTTCATATTATCGCAAGAACAAGCACAGGCTTCTACCGTACCGATGAAGATCTGTACATCCCGTGCGAATATCTTGACAACTATCCGCCTGAAGGCTTTGATCCGGAAAACGCCGCAAGCTATGCTCCTGCCGAAAGGCCTGACGTAACAGCTGCACCGGCAGTTACAGAAGAAGATGACGGAGGTGAACAATGAATTACTCTGAAACGAACAGCGAAGAGCTTTTCGACCGGTTTGAAGAAAATGAGATGCCTGACGAAAAGGATCCCTTCTGCAACCAGACTGAAAACCGCTCATTCCGTGAATCATATTCACACGTAATACCTGCGTTTTTCTTTCGCACCGAAAAATGCAGAAAAAAGCCTTCTCAATACGAAAGAAAAAGGCTGCGCTACTTCTACAATATAACCGGAACACTTTTAATGGCGAAACTTTTTATCGAAGCCGCATCGCTTCTGGTTTTCTATATTCTCATGTTTCTGTTCGCCTTTGCGCTGAATCCTAATCTGAATTTTTACTACAGTGCACTGTCGGATGAAACTATAAAATACGCATTCAGGATCATTGCAGTGATAGTTTCATCCGGTGCGGTTTTCTTTGCCGGATGCCGTTTTTCAGAACTAAGGCCTGCACGCCTTTTAAAAGGAAAGGGAACGATAAAGACCGGCGACGTTGTGCTGAGCTTTATGACAGGAATGTTTGTTGCCGCTCTTGCCAACATAATCACTTTCTCATTCCCCTTCTCGCCGACTGCCTACATGCCTTCGGCAATGTACATCGAAAAGGACTGGACACTTGTGGCTGCAGCAGCACTGTGCAACTGCATAGTCATCCCTGCTGCCGACGGACTTATCTTCCGCGGACTCGCTCTTAAAAATCTTTCGAGAGCATCACAGCGTTTCGGTATAATCACATCGTCACTGCTGTGTGCACTTGCAACATGCAGTCTTCCGGCAATGCTGCCTGCATTTCTCATGTCACTTCTTCTGTGCAGCATAACCGTGAAATACAACTCGGTCATTCCATCCGTACTCATACACATGGCTGTGAACACAAGCAGCATGATCATTTCAGTATACAGCATCTTCGCCTGGGACCAGAGCGAACTGCTCATGAGAGTATGGACTATCATAACACTGGTCCTCGGCGGCGTATTCACCTTCATCAGACTGATAAGGGAACCGCTTCCGAAAAACAAGCCGGAACAGCGCAGAAGGGCACTTCCTGTCCTGCTGACATCTGCTTTTGTCATTCTGCTGTTCCCGCTTTACGCACTTACATCACTGGCTAAGCTTCTGTACTTCATGTACATGTAAGCGGCCGCAGGAAAACGAGGTCAACAATTGAAAAGAAAAAGAAAGTCAAACGTCAAAAGAAGAGTGAGAACTGACAGAATATTCTTTGTCGGGTTCCTCATAATATTCATGGTCTGTTTTCTTCCATTTGCTCTGAAGAAAAAGCCAGCAGTGACCGAAGCGGAAAGATCCGATCCGGCTGCAATACAGACCGATGCTCCTTTTACCGTAAATGACAAGCCGGGCATACGCCTGCGTTATTCCTACGCACCGCCGCAGGGAATTGATTACACAAAATTAGGTTCAGATGCACTGGTGCTTTACGACAAAACATCGGGCGAAGTGCTTTTCAGCAAAAATCCGCAGAAACATCTTTATCCGGCAAGTATGACAAAGGTGCTCACAGCCTGCGTTGCACTGCGCTATATGGATCCGAAAACAGAACTTACTGTAGGATCCGAGCTTGATCTTCTTAAGCCGGAATCAAGTCTTGCCTATCTTGTAAAGGACACGAAGATAACTCTTGAAGACGCACTTTACGGTCTGCTTCTTCCTTCAGGAAACGACGCAGCCTACACAATAGCGGTAAACACTGCAAGAAAAGTATCGAACAATCCGAACATGCCGAACATAGATGCGGTAAAATACTTCGCCGCTCTTATGAACGATGAGGCACTTGATGCCGGAGCAGAGGATTCTCATTTCGTTGTACCGGACGGATATTACGATCCGGACCACTACACAACACCGGAAGATATGCTTAAGATAGCTATCAGATCCGCTCAGTACCCGCTCATCGCTGAAATAGGTTCACATGCGGAATATGAGACGACAACATCATCCGGACAGACTTACAGCTGGGAAAACGGAAACGCCCTCATAATCCCTGACGACGAGTTTTTCCTTTCCTTTGTGACGGGACTTAAAACAGGATTTTTCGACGAAGCAGGCTACTGCATGGTTGCCACCGCTTCGCAGAACGGTCACGAGCTTATATCAGTAATAATGAAAGCTCCCTCTGCTGAAGTACGCTACAGGGACGCAGCAAAGCTGTTCTGGTCTGTTTACGACCCTCAGCACCTGAACGCACCACAGACTACTGAACCGGCAGTTACCGAAGCGATACAGTAATAAAAATATGAAAACGGCAGTATACTGATCACAGCGATCAGCGTACTGCCGTTTACTATTGTCAGGGAAACACTGATTAAATCGGAAATCCGGCTTCTCCGGATTTCCGGAGGCGGGATTTGCAGGGCTTCGCCACGGATCCCCACGCTTATTCATGAATAAATCAGCGTTTCCTTAGCTGTATAGAATCAGAGTTTTTCGATCTTCTTTGAAAGATACTGTCTGAGCTTTGCAAGGTCAGCAATATCAACATCGTGGTCACCGTCAACATCAAGTACATTTTTCTGTTTGAAGTTAAGTTCGTTTTCACCGACCAGGCCGAGTGAAAGTATGGAAATATCTGAAATATCGATCACATCGTTTCCGTCTGCATCGCCGCGTACAAGTGCCTTGAACTTAAACTTGTGTTTTTTCGCATATTCTTCTGCAACTGATCCCTTTGCACCGCAGATCACCATTGACGGATCGCAGGAATAAAAGGCTGCGTCATCAATTCTGACAAATTTACTTAGTATTGTTACTTCTTTAAGGCTGCAGCTGCTAAATGCATGTGGACCTATTTTCTCAGTTTTTTCAGGTATAACGATGCTTTCGAGCGATATATCACCGGAAAACGCACTCTCCCCAATAGTTATCAGATTAGCAGGAAGTTTTACCTCTTTCAGTTTCTGACAGCCGCACAGTAATCCCGGATTAATAACCGTCATCTTATCCGGAAGAGTTATTGATGTGATTGCAAGTTCGCTTAATCCGTTTACAGTTTCTTCCTGGAATCCTTCAAAGCTTTCCGGAAGGGTAACGGATTCAACTCCGGTGAAAAAATAACTCAGACCATTTTCGCCGATACCTGTGATTCCTTCTTCTACAATTACTGACTTTACATCTTCTACCCAGTTTCCGTTAAATGGTACATAATCCGCCATACCGGTACCGGATATAGTGTATACTCCGGTCTCCCTGTCAAACGACCAGTCTGCCAGATCACCGCATACTCCTGAAGTATCGGAATACACCAGACCGTCGGCATCAAACTGATATCCGTTTCTGTAAGCAAATACTCGTCCCTTCGGGCCGTAAACTTTTAGTCTCAGGAATTCATTATTCAGCCTGTCATCAAATATATTTTCACCGTAATTTTCAATGGTTTCAGGAAGGTTTATCTCTTTGAGCTTAAAGCAGTACTTAAACGCCTCATCTCCGATGGTGGTCACACCGTCAGGAATATGAACTGAAGCAAGCGAACAGCAGTTCTTGAATGCGCTCATTCCAATTTCCTCAAGGCCATCAGAAAGAGTTACTTTTTTCAGATTATAACAGTTCATAAATACGCCCCACTCGATTCTGGTAACTCCGGACGGGATCACGACCTCTTCAAGTGAAATGCAGTTACTGAATGCATCCGATCCGATTTCTTTTACGCTTTCCGGAATGGAAACAGATCTAAGCGAAACAAAACGACGGAATACATCAAATATTATTGATTCAATACCGTCTTCGATCACTATTTTTTCTGTTTCTTTCGCCCATTCGTGATTTTTGTAGAATAACGTATAATCTGGATTTCCGTTTTCATAATCCATAGGACCTTTTCCGCTTACAGTAAGCGTTTTGCTTTCAGGATCATACTCCCATTTGACATCTTTTCCGAAATTGCCCGAATAATCTGAGTTTTCGGTTTTTACCTCTGCCGCGCTCTCCCCTGCATCTGCAGACAGATCTGCCGTTTCTTCAGCATAAACGTTTACTGTTGTTCCTGCAGCCATAACAAGTGCGGCAATAGCTGCATAAATCCTTCTGTGTTCTGAGTTTCCCATTTTTGTACCTCTTTTCATTTTTCTATATTTCATTGTAATGACGGACATCGTCATCTTTATATATTTATATTGTATACAAATTTTCTGTGCAAGTCAATGCTAAAATCCACGTTTTGAACGTAAAACAGAAACTGAATAATTCCCGAATACAACAAAATCAGCATATCCTTCTCACGTAAAAATATGAGTCTGTGAGGATATGCTGATCTGCTTTTAAAGAAAGATTTTTATCATTTCATATTAGTTTTAAAGATCATTTAGGGAAATACTGATTAAATCGGAAATCCGGCTTCGCCGGATTTCCGGAGGTAGGACTTGCGGGACTTCGCCCCGAACCCCACGCTGATTTATGAATAAATCAGCGTTTCATAAGATCAGAGCTTTTCGATTTTCTTTGAAAGGTACTGTCTGAGTCTGGCAAGGTCAGCGAGATCAACATCTGCGTCGCCGTCAACATCAAGTGCCTTTTTCTGTAAATCGGTAAGTTCCCTGCCGTCGACGAGTGCAAGAGAAAGAACGGAAATATCTGAAATGTCTACAACTCCGCTTCCGTCTGCATCGCCTGGTCTGATTACTCCGGCGTTATCAGCAGGTGCGGCTTCATTTGTCTCCTGTACGGGAGCCTGTGCCTTTGCTGCTTCTGTCACAGAAGCTCCGACAGCTTCAAACTTAAATCCGTGTTCCTTAGCATATTTTTCCGCAGCCGATCCCTTTGACGCACGGATCACCATTGAAGGATCACATAAATAGAAGGCCTGATCATCGATATCGACATTGTCACTTAATATTGTTACAGTTTTAAGCCCGCAGCTGTCAAAAGCAAATAAGCCTATTTTCTCAGTCTTTTCAGGAATAACGATGCTTTCGAGTGATGAACAGCCTAAAAACGCAAAGTCTTCAATTATCTTAAGATTTTCCGGAAGTTTTACTTCTTTAAGTTTTTCGCAGCCGTTAAGCATGCTCTGATTAATAACTGTCATTTTATCAGGGAAAACAACGGATGTGAGCGCTGTACCGCTAAGACCTCCGGGGCAGTCTATGTCAAAACCTTCAAAACTACCAGGAAACGAAACAGATTCCAGCGACTTGAAATTATATCCGAATCCACTGGTACCGATATTCGTAATGCCTTCTTCTATAACAACTTTCTTTACATTTTCCACCCATTCGCTGTTATAGGTCACATAAGGGATCGAACCTTTACCGGTTATAGTATAAGTCGCTGTCTCTTCATCATAAAACCAGTTTGCTGAATCACCGCATATACCGGAAGTTTCAGTACACTCAACACCATCCACCACAAATCTTGTGCAGGCGTTTCTGAAAGCGTAATCGCGTCCGTTAGCACCGTCAGCTTTTATTTTAAGATATTCATTGTCCTCAACCCAGTCAAATACATCATTACCGTATGTTTCAATGGTTTCAGGAAGACTGACAGCTCTTAGTTTAAGACAGTTTCTGAAAGCCTGATCACCGACAGCAGTCACACCATTCGGAATTTCTACTGATTCAAGTGAACAGCATCCCTTGAAAGCCTCACTTTCAATA
>CADAPI010000146.1 GCA_902789705.1 uncultured Ruminococcus sp. | reverse complement strand
TTATACAGAAAACAAACGCAGCTTCAATGCACTTACAAACGTTTCATTCAACGTGGCAGACGGTGAATTCGTAAGCGTTATAGGTGCCAGCGGATGCGGTAAATCCACACTTTTAAGCGTGCTTGAAGGACTTTATGCTCCTGCAGGCGGTTCAGTAAAAATAGACGGCGAAGAACTTCACGGAACAGGAAGCGAACGAGGAGTAGTGTTCCAGCACTACTCACTGTTCCCGTGGATGACTACCAAGAAGAATATTGAATTCGGTATCAAGCAGGCCCGTCATGACATCAAAAGAAGCGAACGCAGCAAAATTGCTGACGAGTTCTTAAGCAAGGTAGGCCTCGGCGAATTCGGAAGAAAATATCCTTCACAGCTTTCCGGCGGTATGCAGCAGCGTGCAGCTATTGCCAGAGCACTTGCAATGGATACACAGATCCTTCTCATGGATGAACCTTTCAGTGCTATCGATGCCAAGAACCGTGTTATCCTTCAGGAGCTTCTTCTTGAGCTCTGGGAAGGCGACGGTACTGAAAAAAGAAAGACAGTTGTTTTTGTAACTCATGACATTGATGAAGCTATACTTCTTTCAGACAAAATAGTAGTACTGACAGCTCATCCGGGTACGGTAAACGAGATCGTAAATGTTCCGTTTGAACGTCCGCGCCGCCGTGAGGAACTTGTTAAGACAGATGAATACGGAAAGTTCAGAAGCAGACTGCTCGCACTTCTCTATAACGATATTGCTGAGCGTATCGGCGGAGAGGAAGTGGTACTGTGAATTTTTCAAAAAGATATCTGCGCGTCACACATCTGCTTTTTGCAGTGCTTCTTCTTATACAGCTTCTTCCTGACAAATCAGTAAAGGAAGTACACACTGGATCACTTATTGCAGCTGCTGTCGGTATAGAAGTTATTACACTTGCAGCATCTGCTTTTATAAAAAAGGAAAAGTCACTTGCACTTCTCCTTGACATTGTGGGATTTGTTTATGCCGTTCTGTCGGTCTGGTCACTTGCAACAGCGAAGTTCAATGTTCTCAATGATCTTCTTTTCCCGGCACCGGGAACTGTTATCCATCAGTTCGTTGAAGACAGAAGCAAGATAGGCATAAACGTTCTCAGTTCACTCGGCACTACTATTCAGGGATTCCTCATTGCAGTGGTAGTCGCAGTGCCTCTCGGACTTTTCATCGGCTGGAGCGCACGTGTAGGCGGAGCAGCCACATACATTACAAAGTTCTTCAGTTCAATACCTCCGATAGTGTACATTCCTTACGGTATTGCACTTCTTCCGACTTTCAGGTCAGTATCAGTTTTCGTAATTTTCCTAGCAACATTCTGGCCTGTATTCGCCGGAACAATGAGCGGCGTTCTTAACGTTGACAAGAGAATAATCGATTCTGCAAAAGTTCTTAACGTCGGAAAGGCGGAAACGCTTTTCAGAGTTATTCTTCCTGCAGCTCTTTCACAGATCTTCTTAGGATGCAATCAGGGACTCAGCGTTTCCTTCATCCTTCTCACATCAGCTGAGATGATCGGAGCCCGCGACGGAATGGGTTATTACGTAAAATATTATTCTGACTTCGGTGACTACACCAGAACGATCACCGGACTTCTCGTTATCGGTTTCGTTGTTATTGGAGTAACATTCCTCTTCAACAAACTTCAGAACCATCTTCTCCGCTGGAAAAGATAATTGAAAATATAGAAAAAACCTATTGACAAATCATATAAGTAATGTTATAATAACATAGTAATCCGATGGGATTAATAAGAAAGTGCTGATTTACTAAAAATCAGCGTGGGGACCGGGGCGAAGCACCGCAGATCCCTCTTCCGCAGATCCGGCCTGCCGGATCTGCGGTGCGGAAATAAAAAATTAAAACAAGGAGTGCTAAACATGAAAAGCTGTAGAAGAATATGTTGTTGTATCATGAATAAATCAGATCATCATATTCCCCGTGTTCTTATGAAGCGATGCTGCACTTTCGTGTTGCCGACAGAATAAATATGGTCGAATGACCTTACAAGCGTGGAATGTGATATGCATTTCACGCTATTTTTATGGCTTCAGAAAGATTAACCGGAGGTATTTATGGTCGATAAAAGAGAAAGCGTAACGGCTAAGATATGCGCTTTTGTCAGAGCATGGCACTCGAACAGATCACGTGAGAAGATCTACGATGATTATCTCGCCTACGGCATGCTCGGTAAAGATGAATATGACAAAACAGGAGAGCTGATAAATAAAATAGCAGGTCTTCCTGAAGGGACGACGGGGGAAGAAAAAAGCGGATTCATTGATGAATACTTTTCACCGATACCGCTTACAAGAATACATTTTACGGAGAAAAGACTTGCAGAGTTTGCAGAGGAAAACGGAAAGATCCAGTACGTCATATGTGGTTCCGGCCTTGATACATTCGGTTTCAGAAACGACAATGACAACATCGAGGTCTTCGAGATTGATCACCCGGACACGCAGAGCTACAAACTTGAAAAGATAAAGAAACTCGGATGGATCCTAAGAAAGAACGTTCACTACGTTCCGGTGGATTTTGAAAAGGAAAAGATGAGCGACAAGCTTCTCGCTTCCGGATTCGATCCGACAAAGAAAACTTTTTTCAGCATACTTGGAGTTTCCTATTACCTCACACTCGATGTATTTTCAGATACACTTAAACAGATGGCTGAACTTTCAGCACTGGGCAGCGAGCTTGCATTCGACTATCCGGTCAAGACGGGAACATTTCCGGACAGGGTAGCCAAGCTCGAAAAAATAACAAGAGGTCTCGGCGAAGTGATGCGCGGCGGATTTGACTACAACGAAGTCTCACGAGCACTCTATTCACTGGGCTTCCAGATAGACAGATACATGCCGCCCGAAAAAGTCCAGAAGGAATATTTCGAAGGACGAAAGGACGGACTAAAGGCTTTTGAAAACGTAAGCCTTATTTCAGCAACATATACATCTGGCTACGATTACGAGTAAATCAGTGCCGGTGTTCCAACTCAATCATTTCAACAACTTATAAATCATTAAGGGGTTCGGGGCGAAGCCCCGCCCCCCTCCGGAGCACCGGCGCAGCCGGTGCTCCGATAAGATCATTATTTAATTATTAAGGAGAAATTACCATGAGCAGTAAATATACAAACGCAGAAACAGCAGTAATCCACGGCGGAATTTCAATCGACGAAACAACAGGTGCGGTAAATATACCGATCTACCAGACATCAACATACAAGCAGGACGGTCTCGGAAAAATGAGAGGCTACGAATATTCACGTACAGGAAATCCTACACGTGAGGCACTTGAAAAACTCATCGCTGATCTCGAAGGCGGCTATGCAGGTTTTGCATTCGCATCAGGAATGGCTGCACTTACAGCAGTTCTCAGTCTTCTTCACAGCGGCGACAACGTACTTATTTCAAGTAATGTTTACGGCGGTACATTCCGTCTTTTAAGCAAGGTGTTCGATCACTTTGACATCACTTACACCATTGCCGATACAACAAATCTTTCAGTTTACGAAAGCCAGATAAGCGAAAAAACAAAGGCAGTTATCATCGAAAGCCCTGCAAATCCGCTTATGACTGTTACTGATATTAAGGCAGTTGCAGAAGTTTCACACAAGCACGATCTTCTCGTTATCGTTGACAATACATTCATGACACCATATCTTCAGAAGCCGCTTGAACTCGGTGCAGATATCGTTGTTCACAGCGCAACAAAGTATCTCGGCGGACACAGCGACGTTGTTTCAGGTCTTGCAGTAGTTAATTCCGAAGATCTTGCAAAGAAGATAGCTTTCATCCAGAACTCAACAGGCGGCGTGCTCGGACCGTTCGATTCATTCCTTCTCATCCGCGGCATCAAGACTCTTGCAGTACGTATGGACAGACACGTTGAAAATGCTGAAAAGGCAGCGAAGTTCCTTAGTGAACACAAAGCTGTAAAGAAGGTTTACTATCCTGGCCTTGAAGATGCCCAGGGTTATGAGATCAACCGCAGACAGGCAAAGAACGGCGGCGTAATGATCTCATTTGAACTTGAGGATAACTACGACATCAACAAATTCTTTGAAAGTCTTGAACTTATCTCACTTGCTGAAAGCCTCGGCGGCGTTGAGTCACTTGTATGCCACCCTTCAACAATGACACACGCATCCATCCCTGCAGATATCCGTAAGCAGGTCGGCATCACCGACGGCCTCATCCGTCTTTCAACAGGTATTGAAAAGATAGATGACATTCTTGCAGATCTTGCACAGGCTATTGAAAAAGCGGAGGTATGATCCATGAACTACTATGATTCCATGCAGGCGCTGATCGGTAACACGCCTCTCGTAAGACTTGGTAATATAGTAAATGAAAACGGCGTCAATGTATTTGCAAAACTTGAACTCTGGAATCCGTCAGGAAGCGTCAAGGACCGTACCGGGCTCTACATGATAAACGACGCAGAACGCCGCGGAGTTCTGAAACCAGGCGGCACTATAGTTGAAGCCACAGCCGGAAACACCGGTCTCGGTATAGCTTTTTCCGCACTCAACCGCGGATACAAAATCATTTTTGTCGTACCTACAAAGTTTTCAGCAGAAAAACAGGCTCTTCTCCGTGCCCTCGGCGCTGAGGTTATAAACACACCACGTGAACTCGGAATGCTGGGAGCAGTTGCAAAAGCAGAGGAGATCAAGGCACAGATACCTGGTTCAATCTCACTCGAACAGTTCAAAAACCAGAGCAATCCACTTGCACACTACGAAACAACAGGCCGTGAGATATTCGAATCTCTTGACGGTAAGATAGATTACGTAGTTGCCGGAGCAGGAAGCGGCGGCACATATTCAGGCATACTCCGCTATATCAAGGAGCACGTGCCTTCAGCCAAGGGCATCCTTGCCGATCCTGTAGGTTCCACAATGGGCGGCGGCGAACATGCCGACTACAACATTGAAGGAATAGGCAACGACTTTATTGCAGAAACCATGGACATGTCCCTCGTGGACGATGTTATAAAGATAAATGATGCCGAAGCATTCGAAACAGCCAAACTGCTCGCCAGCAAAGAAGGCGTCATCGCCGGTTCATCATCAGGTGCCGCCATGGCAGCAGTTCTGAAACTCGTAAAGAGCGGCGCAAAAGGAAACATAGTAACAGTCTTCCCTGACCGCGGCGACAGATATTTCAGCACCGGACTTTACGAATAATTCAATACCACGCATTATTAGCAGCTCCGGCTTTGCCGAAGCTGCATTGTTATTTATGGAAGGCTGGGAACGGTATCTGTCCCAGCCAGCATATCCGGCGCTGTGTTGCTATGAAGGGGACCCGGGGCGAAGCCCCGCTCTTCCTTCCGTCACTCCGGCTTGTCCGGAGTGACGGTTATAACTTCAGTTTATAACTGACAATAAATACGCCGTATTGGACAACTGAAGAATACTGGTGTATAATAAAAGCATACCAAACAGATAGAATTACTCAATATAAATAAAAAAACGGAGGAATTAAAAATGAGCAGAGATATAAACAATAAATTCTGGAACGAGGAACTTGAAACACTCCCTCGTGAAGAACTTGAAAAAAGACAGCTTGAAGACCTTAAGGAGATCGTAAAATTCGCTTACGACAATGCACCTTACTACAAGCGTTCATTCGATGAAGCCGGAGTAAAGCCTGAAGATATCAAGACACTTAAGGATATTGAAAAGTTCCCGTTCATCAATAAGAAGACACAGCGTGACACTCAGGGTGTAGGATCATTCCTCGGTGAACTTGCTGCTGTTCCGGAAGATGACGTAGTATTCATTTCAACTTCATCAGGTTCAACAGGCGTACCGACAATGAGCCCGTTTACAAAGAAGGACTTCGATGAATTCCAGGATACAGAAAGCCGCTGGTTCTGGCAGATCGGTATGAGACCGAATGACCGTTATGTTCACGCCCTCAACTTCTCACTCTACGTTGGCGGTCCTGACGTAATCGGTGCACAGAATCTCGGAGCATTATGTATCTGGGGCGGCACACTTCCAAGTGAAAGACTTCTCTTCATTCTTAAGACATATAAGCCAACAATAATCTGGACATCTCCTTCATATGCATGGCAGCTCGGTGAAAAGGCACTCAAGGCCGGATATGATCCGAAGAAGGATTTCAATATCAAGAAGATCATCGTTGCAGGTGAACTTGGTGGTTCAATCGACGCTACAAGAAAGGCAATTGAAGAAATCTGGGGAGCTGAAGTATTCGACTTCTACGGACTTTCAGATATTTTCGGTGCCTGCGCAGCACAGTGCGAATACCACGACGGTCTTCACATTGCAGAAAACCACATTCTCGTTGAAACAGTTGACATTCACACAGGTGAGGTACTTGAACCTGGTCAGACAGGTGAACTTGTATTCACAACACTCCGCAAGCATGCACGTCCTCTCATCCGTTTCAAGACAGGCGACATCGGCCGCATAGATACAACAAAGTGCCGCTGCGGACGTACTCACGGAAGAATCAGCATCCTCGGCAGAAAGGACGACATGTTCATAGTTTCAGCCGTTAATGTGTTCCCGAGCGACATTGAAGCTGTTATCCGTGAACAGAGCGGCATCACAGGTGAATATCTCATCCGTATCTTCGAGAAGGACTTCACAAACAAGTATGCTGTTGAAATCGAAAAGAACGCTGACAACGCAAAGAGCGATGAAGAAGTTGCAGAACAGGTAAGTGCAGCACTCAAGGCACGTATCGGTGTTAAGCCTGCAAAGGTAGTTGTTCATCCGGACG
>CADAPI010000145.1 GCA_902789705.1 uncultured Ruminococcus sp. | reverse complement strand
CAACCCGAGTTATCTCAGCCGCCGTTTCAAGGAAGAGACCGGAATGAGTTTTATTGACTTTCTTACGAAGTGCCGTATGGAAAGAGCAATTGAACTTGCCGGGAAGCAGGTACAGATGTATCTGACGGCAAAGGAAGTCGGAATTCCTGATCCTAATTATTTCAGTAAGTGTTTTAAAAAATATACAGGGAAGTCCTACACGGAAGTTACAAAGGAACTGCACGGAGGACAGTGAATGTATAAAACAGAAAAAGAAAAACTGCACGTAAGCCTTAAAACGGCATATGCTGTGAACAATTCTGAGTCACAGCATATGCCGTTTTAGTTTTATCTGTATGAACCGTGTTTTTTCTTGAACCGTTTTTTGTTTTCGTACATGTTTTTGTCAGCACGACGGAAGACATTTTCAAAGCTTTCGTCCTTTTCGGGATCGTATTCAGCCATTCCGCATGATGCAGAGTAGCGCGCCTGAGGAGAAACTGCTTTGTTGTCAGCGCTTTCATAAAAAGCATTCTGAAGTTTTTCGAACAGTTCACTTCTTTCTTTGTAGCTTATTCCTTCGAGGATGACTGCAAATTCATCTCCGCCGATCCTGTATACCCAGAACGTACCGTAAATCATGCATATGGTCTGGCAGCAGCCTTTTATATAGGAATCTCCGGCGCGGTGACCGTATCTGTCGTTGACCATTTTAAGATCGTTAAGGTCGATCATTACGACAGCAAATTCAGCTGTTTTATCTTTGATCTTCTTTGTGAGTATTTCAGCTTTCTGTTCATAAGCGGTCTTGTTGCCGACGTTTGTCAGAGGATCGATATATGCTTTCTGACTGATCTCACCGATCTGAGCGTCACGGTCCTTGATGTCACTTTCAGCTTTTTCAAGGCTGGTGATTATCTTCTGCTTGTCCTGACGGGCCACATACAGCCTGTTTATGTAATCAACTATGTGGATCTGCATAGCCTTTACTGTTATATATATATCATAGATCTCGTCTGAGTACCGGTAGTCCATGGAGACCACATGAGCCGTTTCGTAGTTCTTGTCTTCGCCGGGATCAAATTTTTTCATTTCAGCTGAAAGCCGGTTGAGCGGACTAACTATGAGTTTGCTTGAAAAAAGCCATGCGCCGGTAAGAGCAAGGATCACAAGAATAAGTGTTGATATGGTTATTATAACGAGATAATGCTGCCGTTCATCCATAACATCGTCCATGGAAATGTCACAGCCTATCTGGCAGATAACTTTTCCGTCTTCATCGAACACAGGAGCATATGCAGAAACCAGCCAGCCCCATCGCCCGTGGGTGATCGTCGGTTCGATCCTTACCGATGAATCGATACCGTAGAATTCCTTTTCACGCTCTTCCATATAGCCTGTTGCATAGTAAAGAGCTGATTCCTCGTCATCATCGATAAGGTACATATCCTTTACTGCATCTTTTTCTCCGAATACCACACAGTATAGATATTTGATATCGGCCATGTGAGCGTGGTAGTTTTCCAGAAACTCAAGATTCTTTTCATAATCATCCCATATGCCGGCTTCAGTGAGGTACTGTCTGACCAGGTCCTCATCTTCCTCCTTTTCAGCAAGTTCCCGGACTTTCTGATAGTCTTCCGACTCGGCGACTTCTTTCAGCCTGGCGTAGAAACCGCTGTCAACAAGTGATGCTACGTTTTCGGCTGAGTTGTATGCAAGTCTTTTGAAATAAGAGTTGATCTGCGCAGCACTGACGTTATAGGCAAATACCGCAGTTCCGACAGCAACAGCTATTACTGTCAGCGTAACTGAAAGGTACATTTTAGCGCTGATGGAAAAGCGCTTTTTCTGTTGTTTGGATTTATTTTTAGCAGACATACTGATTATGTCACCCCTGTCTTAAAAGTGATAATTACAGTGAACTTAAAAAATAGATTTTTTCGTTTACTGTATCACTCTGATCCCTGTTTGTTTACCCCCTGATATCATATATACAATGATGAATGTGCATGATTTATTGCATAAATATCTATAATTATTATACAATATAACGATTGAAATGTCAACTGTAATAAGCCGGAATATACAAAAAACACGCTTTTTCCGCCATAAACAGAACAAGCGTGTTTAAGAAAACACTGAATAACCGGAAATCCGGCGAAGCAGGATTTCCGGAGGTGTGATCTACGGGGCTTCGCCACGGACCCCTGTGCTGATTTATCAGCCTCTGGCTATTTCGATAACAAATTTGTCATCAACGATCTTTAGCCTGAGTGTTTTAACATAACGGTTGCAGAAGTTTTCCATTTCCTTTTTGGTAGCTGTTACCTTGGTCTCTTCGTAGATCCTGTAAGTAAGGTCCATCGGGTTTTCGCCTAACAGGGAAGGAATGTGTCTTTCAAGTGCCGTGAGAAGAACAGTACGCTTCAGTTCTTCGGTATTCGCACTGCAGAAATCATCAATGGCGCAGTTGTAAATTCCGTGTTCGTCAAGAGCAGTCCTGATGTCACTGCCGCATTTTTCATACTCGAACATTACAAGGAATTTCGCATCAGGAAGGCTTTTTATAAGCCCCCAGAAATCTGAGTCGCTGGAAACTATAATGAAAGATGTTATCCCGTTTCTGTAGAAATCAGTGACCACGCTTGCGGTCATACGAACATCAACAAGAGATTTTCTGTCAGTCACACGTTCAATTTCTATGTGTTCGACAGGAATGTGAATAAATTTTGAAAGCCAGTCCCATCCGTCAGTGGTATTTATGTCATCATAAAGAGTTATTTTTTCGATCTTGGCGAGCTCATCAGGGTTAAGTCCCTTCAGAACACTGTAAAGTTTAAAAGGATTTGAGTTCTCACAGTCAACGGCGACTGCTGTTTTTTCCGAACTTTCAATAAAATTATATATATTATTTCTGGTTTCGTCGTCAGCGTCCTGGTATTTGGTTTCATCGGCAAAATAATCGTTGTGCTGGCTGTAAATGATTTTCAGAAATTTTTTATCAGAATATACTATGCTTCCGACTTCAGCTGGTTTCCAGTGGATATACATCTGAAACGGATAATGCTCAAGATTAGCCATGTATTTATTGAATTCATTTACCATGACATCTTTTTTATTGTATTTTGGTATATAGAAAAGATCACGTATGTAGTCCCAGTTAAGCCAGTCGTAGAAAAGACGGGAACATTTATCAATATTTTCATTAATGAGCTTTGTGAAATCCTGTATGTATTTATCTGATCGGTGATTTGCCTGTATTATAGTGAATCCCCATTTTTCAAGCTGTTTTATATTATCCTGGTCGTACCATTCAAGAGAATTCAGATTTTTGAGATCATACCGCATAGCTGTGTCTGTTTTCTTGAAATGCAGCAGAAGAGCGGTACGTAATTTGCACAGATATCTAATAGCAGTTGCATCTTTGTCTTCATGGAGCTTGTTTATGAGTTCTTCGCATTCGGGATAACTTGTTTTAAGTGCACTCATCCTGACTCCGATCATATACGCGATCGTTGCTACTACTTCTTTTGTATCAACTGTCATCTTGTCATGCCTCCTTTATTTCTTTTAATTAAAAAATATAAATATATGAACCGATAAATATATGTTTATATTATTATATATGCCATCACTGCCACCTCCAGCCAGTTTTATATATTATAATTATATTCTATAACACAGATTTTTTCAAGCATATTTGTGTGTAAATTGTGTGAAATATACAAATATAACCGGCTGAATCACTTCAGCCGGTTCTGGTATGATTTAGGGAAACGCTGATTTATTCATAAATCAGCGTGAGGCTCCGGGGCGAAGCCCCGCAAATCCCACCCCCGTAAATCCGGCGAAGCCGGATTTCCGATATAATCAGTGTTTCCTTAGTGTAAACTTATTCTGACGGATGCAGATCTGTCAGGAAGTCATCTGTCTGATCATCAGATTCCCTTGAATTTTATATCCTTGTATTTCTGGATCTTTGAAGCTACTTCTTCACGTTTCTTAGGATCCATAAAGAAGCCGCCCTGTGTATCAGCGATCTCATCGCAGTGAACACCACGGCCTTCCTCTGAAGTTCTGTCACGTTCAAGACCGTTTGCTGCAATAACAAACTTCCACTTTCCGTCTTCTGTCTTTACAAGATCACCGCCGGCACCGCAGACAGCACATTCAATAGGGTACTGAAGACCTCTCCACTGTGGTTCGCCGAGGCAGAGACAGTTGCTGTGACAGTTCGGGCACCAGCCTGCATCGGGTTCGCCGAGCCACTTGCGTTCTGCAGCAGGTGTGTTAAGAGCTTTCATGATGTTGGAACCAATCTCTCTTGCTCTTGCAAGCTTTTCTTCGTGGAGAAGAACCTGTGCAGGAGCAGGAACCATTGTAGCAGTAAACATATCAACGATTTTAAAGCTGTTTGAGAATGTTGATGCCTGCATACATTCAAGTGTCATGCTCTGCCATGAACGGGATGAACCGCCGACTGCAATAAGAGCACCGACACGGTCACGGTGACTGATAGCACCTATCTTTGTGAGAAATGCTGTCTCGTAAGCAAGGTTTCTGTGCATGAATTTAAGATACTCTGATGAAGGCATGAGTGCAAATGTAGGTGCAGCGAATATTACAGCATCCTGTTCAAGAAGCACTTCCATGATCTTCTTCTTGTCATCTTTATTGTCAAGTGAACAGCCTGTGTGCTTGCCCATTGACATACCCATTGTACATGCTGTACAGCCTGTACAGTCGAGAAGTTCATAGTCCTTGAGATTGATCATTGTGACTTCGGCACCCATTTCCTGACAGACTAAAAGTGCTTCCTTAAGAAGAATATCACAGTTGCTGTCTTTACGTCCGGCTGAAACGCCCATTACTTTAAAACCCATTTTAGACTCTCCTTTTGATCTGAAACTGCCGATAACCAAATCGACGGTTCCTTAGTATAAATTTAGGAAAACGCTGATTAATTCATAAATCAGCGCGGGGTCCGGGGCGAAGCCCCGCAAATCCCACCTCCGGAAATCCGGCAAAGTCGGATTTCCGGTTTAATCAGTGCTTCCTTAGTTACTACTATTTTAACTGTAAACCGCAAAATATGCAAGTCTGAAATTGCTTTTTTCGGGTAGGTTTGTACAGTATAAAATACATGCTTTTTGAAGCCTGTTTACTAATTATAGTACAGGATTGGACTCTTGTCAACCATTTCACAGCTTATCCGTAACTGAAATTATTATGAAAAATTGCGGTTTATTCTATTTTACAAGGTTAATGAGAATAAACAAACAGCCTAAGGTAAAAACAATTCACTTTATACGTTTGTTAGAAAATACTGCTCGTACTTTACTTTTAACTTTACTTTTAATTGTGTAAAAGATTATAATATAAACAGTGTGAAGTTACGGAATAACATGAAATCCGTTTATCAAAATAATGAAAGGATCGTTTGGCATTGAAAAAAATTAAATCGTTTACATCCACTGCAGTGGCCGGTGTTATGGCATTATCATTCCTTGCAGGATACGGCGGACTTTTTACATGTGATACTGTAAAGGCAGGACAGCAGCTTGGTCAGCTGAATTTCGATGATGGCATCGGACTTCCATGGCATATCTGTGAGTCAGAAACCGGTAAAATGGAGTTTGAAGTGAAGGACGGAAAGTATCAGATCACGATAGTGAATCCGGGCGGAGCTTCAAACGGCGGTGAAGACAGATGGGACTGTCAGTTCAGACACAGAGGACTTAAGATCGTTGCAGGTCATCAGTACGAGATCTCCTATGAGATCACTGCGAGCAAAGCAGGTCAGTACTATACCAAGATAGGTAATCTTGAAGGTAACGTTGAACTCTGGCACAGCAACACTAACGAAGGTGACTTCGGCGCAAACTGGGGTATGATCCAGCTTCCTGCAAACCAGACGAAGAAAGTAAACATGACTTTCACCACAAACCAGAGCCTTGATGTTGCTGAATGGGCTTTCCATTTAGGCGGTGACGGTCAGTACACACAGGGAGGATGTTTCCCGGCCGGAACAGTTATCACATTCGATAACATGTCACTCATCGACAAGACAAGTGATGAGAATGACTATAAATATGAAGACAACTGGGAGAGGGCATCAGTTCTTGTAAACCAGCTTGGCTATTTCCCGAAGGGTGAAAAGAAGGCTACACTTCTTTCAGATTCTTCAAAGGCAGTAAACTTCGAAGTTTTTGACAGCAATGACAAGAGCGTTTTCAAGGGCAAGTCAGAACCAATGGGACACGACGACGACTCCAATGACGACGTTCACATTCTTGATTTTTCAAAACTTGATGAAGAAGGCGACGGATTCTACATTGTTGCTGAGGGCGAGGAAAGCCATGAATTTTCCATTAAGGATAATCTCTACTCGAATATGCTCTACGATTCCCTTAATTACTTCTATCAGAACAGAAGCGGAGTGCCGATCGAAAGTGAATACATCTCTTCAGGCGATGCATCAGCACTTGCACGAGCAGCCGGTCATAATCCTGACAACTGCATAACGGACCAGTGCTGGGGCTATACAGACAACTACACTCTTGACGTTACAGGCGGCTGGTATGATGCCGGTGACCACGGCAAATACGTAGTAAACGGCGGTATCTCACTCTGGACTATGCAGAACCAGTATGAACGTTCACTGTACGTGAAAGGTGTTAATCAGGATCTTTACGGCGACGGTGCCCTCAATATTCCGGAAAGCGGAAACGGAGTTCCTGATATTCTTGATGAAGCAAGAGTTGAACTTGAGTGGATGATGAAGATGATGGTTCCTGAAGGATA
>CADAPI010000144.1 GCA_902789705.1 uncultured Ruminococcus sp. | reverse complement strand
AAGAGGTTCCACCTGTTCCCATTCCGAACACAGAAGTTAAGCTCTTTTACGTCGAAAATACTCGGTTGGCGACGACCCGGGAAGATAGATAGACGCCGGTACTTTATGCACCATTAGCTCAGTTGGTAGAGCAACTGACTCTTAATCAGTGGGTCCTGGGTTCGAGCCCCCGATGGTGCATTGTCTTTTTTAAGACTAAAATTTAATACTATATCTGCGAGCGTGCTGGAATTGGCAGACAGGCACGTTTGAGGGGCGTGTGTCTTCGACGTACGGGTTCAAGTCCCGTCGCTCGCACTTATAACGTGCAAAGATGGCTGAGCTGGTCTAAAGCGCACGACTGGAACTCGTGTATACGTTAATAGCGTATCGAGGGTTCGAATCCCTCTCTTTGCGTACATGCACTTGGTACTGTTACAGTATCGAGTGCTTTTTAGGTTTAAGAAAAAACAGTGAAAGAAATCGATCGTTCACTGTTTTATACGCCGGTGTGATGGAATTGGCAGACGTGAGGGACTCAAAATCCCTTGGTGGCAACACCGTGCGGGTTCGACCCCCGCCACCGGCATAATGAGAACAGGTTCTTAATTTTAAGAGCCTGTTTTTTCTTTACTTATGGAAGGATGAGGAAGTGACTTACCTTAAGTGTGTTTTGAAGAGCATTTTTAAAACTAATCCTGCTGTATCAAGAAAAATAAGAATATCTTTATTTGAAAGCAATATATGATAAACATAGTAAACAATATATTATGTAGGGCATTACTTATTATTTGGTAATACAATGATTATGTGTCTTGTATAATTGACTTTGTTTCCTTAAAGTGATATAATTCTCATTGGTGTGTCATATTTAGCAGTGACACGAATTAATTTTAAAGGAATGATCAGTTACGAAAAAACGTATAATCGCAGTAGCAGTTCTCGCTGCAATGCTTGGCCTTACAGCTTGCGGCGAAGTAGAAAAGAGCGAGGATAAGACAGAAAAGACTGTAGAAACTACTACAGTTGAAGAAACAACAGTTGAAGAATCAGCAGAGGAAGAAACAAACGATGCTGTTATAAATGAGATAGTTAGCAGTGAGAAAGTTACCACAGAAGCTGCAGCTGAGGCTGGTTTCAAGCCTGTTGAGGGGTTAAGCGACAGATATGCAGACACTCAGATCATGGGATTTTCATATAACGGACAGGTATTCAAATTAGGTGAAGCAACGGTTCAGAATCTTTTGGACGCAGGAATTGAAATGGAGTCAAGAGATTTAGACTACAATAAAATAGCTTCATATGATGATGTATCCGTAAAAATATCACTTAATGATTCTGCCAAACTGAGTTTAAAATTTGAGCCTAACAATGGTGCTAATTCTGTACCGCCTGCGGAATGTGTTCTGAGATCTTTAAAGCTCACGTGTGAGAAAAATGTAGAAGTTGGCGATCATACGATAAAAGTTGATATAAACGGTATGAAAGAAGATGACCACATACAGTTTGGTTTCCCGCTTGATCTGAAACCGGAAGAGCTTGTTGCAAACAGCGGTGAACCTGAAGAGACAAAGGTAGCAGGAGCGTTGGAAATGACATCGTATTATTATATAGGTCCTTCCTTGCTTTGTCCTGATAAAGATGATTACATTACTGAATGCAGATTTATATTTGATGGTGAAACCTTATATTCGTATAGTGCAGATTGTAAGAAGCAAGACAGAGATAAAGATGACGATTAAAAAAACGATCCCGGCATATCTCATGGGTTGTGAATGATACTGCATAATCGGAAGTGTCCGCCCCTGCGGTTCGTACACTGCTATTGAAAAACCTTCAGCATTTTTCGGAATGCTGAAGGTTTACTTCGTTTCTGTATGGTTTTCTATTATCAAACTTTGACTCCACTGGGGTCAAAGTCAGAATTGCTTTACAGGCTTCCTTTTACCTGTTATGCTTTCGACCTCAAAGGCATACACAAGCGTTCTCGGTATAGCCGCCGTGCTGAACGGCATATCTTTTCCGTTATGATAATGCGCCATGAGCAGTTTCAGCGCAGGCAGTTTTTCATGATCTCTAGTAGTCCAGACAGTCTTGCCGGTTGCAGCACCGCCGGTAAAATATACAGGGTGTTTTGTTAAGAAATCAGAAACAAGACCGCCTGAACCAGTTGTTTCTTTAAAGGTATCAGTAAGCAGAGAGGAAATTCCGTCAAACTGACTCTTGATACCGTCTTTGAACAGATCAACGCACCAGTCTTCAAGTGCGTCAATTGCATCGCTGATCACTCCCATTTACCATCACCTCCGTCCGGTCATGTATTTCGTAAAAGTTTGACCAAAGGTCTGTCGTATCTTACAAGTGTCATCTCCTGCACTTGTACGGTTAGCTGTCAGGTAACCTGTATTTATTCCCATTCTGTTGTACCTTAATTGTCAGCACTGAACGCTCATTACCCTCGTACCTGTCAACACAATATTATGCGTTCCCACCCGTGAGCGATCAGTCAGAGTTTGTCAGACTATCAGACTGCACCTGTCATCATAGTCTGGAGTACAGGTACGATTGTTACAGCGAGAAGAATAAGACCGAGACCAGCCATGAGCTGTTTCATGCCCTGGGACTTAGCGCCCGGATTGTCGTTGCCGTAACCTTCAAGGAGGTTTACGATACCCCACACACCGACACCGCCGCCAATAAGACATATAACAGACTGGAGTACTGTACAGGAAGTTGTGATGAAGGACGATGTGTTTACTGCACCTGTTGCTGCAAATGCGTGTGCTGCACAGGTATTCATCATAACTCCTGTTGCTGTGGCAAGAAGTGCAGCCTTCTTTGCAAGTCTGCTTCCCCTGGCAAGCCACTTGTGCTTAGGCTGGGCTGAAGTGATAGTTGTCTCTGTAATGTTATTTTCTGTAGCTGTAATATTAAGTGTATTCATAAGTGTCTCCTTAAATAAAATCAGTGTTTCAGCTTCAACCGATTATTTCTTTGTTTCGGTTTCTTCGCTGTCCGTATTGTAGCCGACATATATTTCTGTTTTGCCGGTAACTTCGGAAATGGTTTCTTTTGAAACAGATGATACATCTGCTTCAAAGCCTGTAAAACTTTTGTTCTTCCGCATTTTTAAATGCTTCGAGCTTTTTTCTTTTACGAATTTTGCAATGTTAAATTCCTGCGAAGGATCATCGTCTGAAAGAAGATGATAGTTCCGGTGGCGGGTTATATCATATTTGTCCGAGAAAAAAGGACGTACTCCGCGAAGCTGCAGGATACATTTTTCGCCGTCCATTATTTGCAGTTCATCCTGGGTTTTCAGATCTTTTCCGAGTTTCTGATAGTTAAGTCCGTAGGACTGAGACTGTCCGCGGTTTTCGGAAGTGTTCCAGGCATCTATTGTTTCCTTGCCCAGACTTTCCGAAATATCTTTGAGTGTGGACTTTTCTTTGCCGCCGAGGAACAGAAGCGTGTCACAGTTGCCTTCGATAGTGTCTGCGTTATCTTTATAAATAGCCTTAAGCTGGCTCTTAGCCTGCAGTATGATCGAGGCAGATATTTCACGGCTTCTTATCGTAGCTATCAGTTTTTCAAACTGCGGTATTTCGCCGATGTTCGCAAATTCGTCTAACAGGCAGCGTACATGGTATTTTAGCTTTCCGCCCTTTGAGTTATCTGCTTTGGTACATAAAAGGTTGAAAAGCTGCGAATACATGATTGCGACCAGAAAGTTGAATGTCGAATCAGTATCCGAGATGATGATAAACAGAGCCGACAGTTCATCACCGAGTCTGTCAAGGTGTAATTCGTCGTATGAAGTTATTTCAAGCACTTCATCAATTGCAAAAGGTGCAAGTCGGGTAGAACAGCTGATAAGTATTGATTTAGCTGTCTTTCCAGCCGCAAGTTTGTATGCCTTGTACTGTTTGAGTGCGAATGCACCCATACGACGCTGCTGAGCAGTGGGTTCGTATTTGCACATTTCCTGATAATCTTCTTCAAGTTCCGGATCATCAGGATCAGGTTCAGTTTTCGTCAGCCAGCATTCGAGAAGTTCAAACTCCATATCTATTGCGTTTTTAAATTCCTCATCTTCTTCACGGCATTCCGAAGCATTTATCATTTCAATAAGTGTTTCAAAATTCCACTGTTCCGGCGGATACATGGCAAATATCATCGCAATATAGGCGGTGTAAAGTAATTTCTCGGACTTCACCCAGAAATCATCACTGTTTGGCTGCTGG
Source organism: uncultured Ruminococcus sp. (assembly GCA_902789705.1). Taxonomy (GTDB): domain Bacteria; phylum Bacillota; class Clostridia; order Oscillospirales; family Ruminococcaceae; genus HUN007. The sequence goes on along the minus strand of CADAPI010000144.1, from coordinate 2,618 downwards.
GAAGATGAAGTATTCTTTATCAGAACCTCAACGAATTTTAAAATGTCCTTTTCACGATTCTTTTCGCTAATGTAGGCAAACGGATTATAGTGCATTGACTTCGCAAAATCTATGGTGTTAAACACTTTGATATTGTACGGCTCATAATCAGGCACCTTTTTTCCGTTTTTATCAGTTACGATATTACCGCCGGCATCACGAAGATAAACCGGATTGCCGTGTTCGTCATGTTTCGGACGTCCACGTTCAAGCATTTTACCGCATTCAATGAGTACCGTTCCTTTCGGATCTGTAACAACGTAGCTGCTGTGCATCTGCATAAGGTTAGGCTTCAGGAAAAATCGTGTTTTACCGCATCCGGATCCGCCGACAACAAGAATATTCTTGTTCCTTGCGTACTTCGGAGCAGATGGTTTTCCCATTGTCAGCGATTCGGTTTTCGTGAGTATTACATTGTTTTCGGAATTTGAAGCATCACGGTACGGTTCTATATCTTTTTCCGTACCCCATACGGCAGAACCGTATTCAACTCCCTGACGAAATTTCTTCCTGTTTTTTGACCTGATATAGAGAACGAGCTTCATTACGACTGCCAGTATCAGGCCGAACAGAATATCTGATGGGTGCAGACTTGGAAATATCTTAGCGAAAGCCGGACCGAGATTATTCATGAAGGGGAGGATCTTCTCCTGAAAACCGGTTCCTTCAGCTGTACGGTAGGCAAATCCGATAAGATTACCTGCATAGGCAAAGACAGCATAGGGGAGTGATTTTATAATCAGCTTCTTCAGCATAGATTTTTCTCCCTTGTTTTCTGTCTTTGTCTGCGTGGTTTCTGCGCTGCGCGGTCAGCAGTTTTCTGCATCGTTTCACGCGTGAATTCTCCGCGCTGTTTTGACTTGCTTGTGCCGGAACTAAGATACTCGGAAAAAGCTCTCTTAAAATCTTCTGTTTTTGCAGCTGAAAAGAAAACATGCCAGGTAGGGGGATCCGTACCTTTATCTTTTTTCAGAGCATAGTCAATATCGTATTTCCTTGCTGTTTTCAGAAAATCTCCGATATTATGTTCAGAGATCTCAACGTCGTCGAGCTTTGAAACAGATTTCTTCTGAAGCTGTTCGTAGGTCATGCGGCCTTTCTTTTCAGCTTTGCCTGACATGAATTCCTGCAGAGCAGTTTTCAGAATATCTGCTGTGAGCTTTTCGGATTTCAGAGAAATGTCGATGATTTTTCTTGTACCGCTTTCAAAATCTGAAGGCATCAGTTTTCACCTCCTTCGTCTGTTTTCGGCATCTCGAAGGTACCGAACGCTTCACTCTGGAGCCAGCAGATAAGTTCATATCTTGCCTTGAGTGCATCTTCTGCATCGGAATAGCTTCCGAGAATGATAACGTCAGCTTCCTTTGAAGTACCGGTCAGACCGATAAGATTGTAGCCGAGGACATTTTCATCGTCATCAAGATCATCTTCAATGTACACAGCTACAAGATTGCCGTAGTTTACGATGTTGCCGTCCTGGGTAATGATTGACTTGGACATGGTTTCACCTCTTTTCATGTACACAGACTGTTTTGATGTACGATTATGCATCACACATCAGAAAACAGTTCGTTTTATTTATATAAAATTCCTTTATACTGCTGTCCCGGAAAGGAAGCAGAAGAAACAGAATTTTCGGCTTTTAGCGCAGAGAAACATTGTTAAGACTTGAATTATTGTCTGTTTTTTGGTATACTAAAAATGATACAAAAGAACGATAATAACATCTGCGAAGGGAGCGTGAGAATATGGGAACTTATATCAATCCCGGTAATTCCGGATTTGATGAGATAAACGATGAGGATTATGTGGACAAGACAATGTTAATTTCGCTTGTCAACTCACGTATTTGCAAGAAGAATAAGCTGATATGCATCAGCAGACCACGCCGCTTTGGTAAATCTTATGCTGCTAAAATGATAAGTGCATATTATGACTGCACTTGTGATTCCCACAGGCTTTTTGATGATAAGAAAATTGCCGAATGTGATTCGTATGAAAAACATCTGAATCAATACAATGTTATTAACCTTGATATCACATGGTTTATTTCTATAGCACAGCGAAAAGGAATTGCTTTAAGAGAAGTACCTGATCAAATCGCTGATGCAGTTAAAGAAGATTTGTTAGCGATGGATCCGAATCTTCCTGTCGATAAGGGACTGGAAGAGCTATTGATTGCATATGTAAATAAAAAAGGAAGCAAACCTTTCATTTTTATCATTGACGAGTGGGATGCCATGATCCGTGAAGCAAAAGATGATCCTGAAGCTCAGAAACGATACCTTAATCTTCTAAGGGGATGGTTTAAGAGCAACGTCTTTACTCCGAAAGTGGTAGCCGCCGCTTATATGACGGGTATCCTTCCTATAAAAAAAGATGGTTCGCAGTCTGCGATTTCTGATTTTGATGAGTATCCGATTATTGAACCGTGTGACTTTGCTGAATTCACAGGCTTTCTGGAAGAAGAAGTACAGCAAAAATGTCTGGCACGAGGCCTTGACTATCAGGAAGTCAAGGAATGGTATGATGGATATGATTTTCCGAATATAGGAGCAATTTATAATCCGTATTCGGTA
>CADAPI010000143.1 GCA_902789705.1 uncultured Ruminococcus sp. | reverse complement strand
GAAACCACAAAACTCAATGCTTTTATTGAGCTCGTAAAACCTTTCGGTATTATGGAGATATGCCGTACAGGTATCGTAGCTCTTGAAAGAGGCAGCCACTGTCTCAGATCATCTGACTGAAGACTGCCAGGATAAACTATAAGGAAACGCTGATTTATTCATAAATCAGCGCGGGGACGGGGCGAAGCCCCGCAAATCCCACCTCCGGAAATCCGGTGAAGCCGGATTTCCGGTTTAATCAGTGTTTCCATAAATTATTAATTATAAAGGAGTCCTTACAATGGAAAATTCAGCAAAGGTTTATTATCAGGAAGACTGTGATCTTTCACTTCTCTACGGAAAGACTATCGCTGTTATCGGTTACGGCAGCCAGGGTCATGCACACGCACTCAACGCAAAGGAATCTCTTGGTGACAAGGCTCGTGTTATCATCGGCCTTTACGAAGGAAGCAAGTCATGGGACAAGGCTGTAAAGCAGGGCTTTGAAGTATTCACAGCTGCTGAAGCTGCAAAGCAGGCTGACATCATCATGATCCTCATCAATGATGAAAAGCAGGCCGGCATGTACAAGAAGGATATCGAACCAAACCTCAAGGCCGGCGATATGCTCATGTTCGCTCACGGTTTTGCTATCCACTTCGGTCAGATCGTTCCTCCTGCAGACGTTGACGTAACAATGATCGCTCCTAAGGGACCTGGACACACAGTAAGATCTGAATACCAGGCTGGCAAGGGTGTTCCTTGTCTCGTTGCTGTTGCTCAGGATGCTACAGGCAAGGCAAAGGATATGGCTCTCGCTTACGGTCTCGCAATCGGCGGTGCAAGAGCTGGTGTTCTTGAAACAACATTCAGAACAGAAACAGAAACAGACCTCTTCGGTGAACAGGCTGTTCTCTGCGGTGGTGTATGCGCACTCATGCAGGCTGGTTTTGAAACACTTGTTGAAGCTGGTTACGACCCGAGAAATGCTTACTTTGAGTGTATCCACGAAATGAAGCTCATCGTTGATCTTATTTACCAGAGCGGTTTCGCTGGTATGAGATACTCAATTTCAAACACAGCTGAATACGGTGACTACATCACAGGTCCTAAGATCATCACAGAGGAAACAAAGAAGACAATGAAGCAGATCCTCAAGAACATCCAGGACGGCTCATTTGCTAAGGAATTCCTCCTCGACATGTCACCTGCAGGCGGCCAGGCTCACTTCAGAGCTATGAGAAAGCTTGCTTCTGAACATCCTTCAGAAAAGGTCGGAGAAGAGATCAGAAAGCTCTACAGCTGGAACAACGAAGAAGACAAGTTCATCAACAACTGATCATCTTCTTTAATAAAGCACTGATAAAAGAGGTGGGATCTGCGGGGCTTCGCCCCGTACCCCCAACGCTGATTTATAAATAAACCAGCGTTTCCTCTGTTTCATAAAATCTAATACGGCCCCGTCCCTCAGAGGGAGGGGGCTGTTTCTTTTACTGAAAGGCGGTCATCTAAATGGATCACAATTATTTCTGCGACGGAGTTGAATGGGCTCCTGCACGTTCCCTTTTCAATGCTCTCGGCATGACAAAGGAAGAAATGGAACGTCCGCTCGTTGGTATCGTTTCATCATACAACGAGATCGTTCCTGGTCATATGAATATCGACAAGATAGTTGAAGCTGTCAAGACCGGTGTTTCAATGGCCGGCGGAACTCCTGTCGTTTTCCCTGCCATAGCTGTATGCGACGGTATCGCAATGGGTCACAAGGGCATGAAGTACTCACTCGTTACAAGAGACCTCATCGCCGACTCAACTGAGTGCATGGCTCTTGCACATCACTTTGACGCACTTGTTATGATACCTAACTGTGACAAGAACGTACCTGGACTTCTCATGGCTGCTGCCAGAGTAAACGTTCCTACAGTTTTCGTTAGCGGCGGTCCTATGCTTGCTGGTCACGTAAAGGGAAAGAAGACTTCCCTTTCAAGCATGTTCGAGGCAGTTGGTGCCTACACAGCAGGTAAGATCACAATGGAAGACGTTGAAGAATTCGAAAACAAGGCATGTCCTACATGCGGTTCATGCTCAGGTATGTACACTGCAAACTCAATGAACTGCCTTACAGAAGTTCTCGGTATGGCTCTCAGAGGAAACGGTACAATTCCTGCAGTATATTCTGAAAGAATCAAGCTTGCGAAGAAGGCTGGTATGGCTGTCATGGAACTTCTCAAGAAGAACATCCGTCCTCGTGACATCATGACAGAAAAGGCATTCTACAATGCACTTACAGCAGATATGGCTATCGGCTGCTCAACAAACAGCATGCTCCACCTCCCTGCTATCGCTAATGAATGCGGCATCACTATCAACCTCGACATGGCAAATGAGATCAGTGCAAAGACTCCGAACATCTGTCATCTTGCTCCGGCAGGCCACGCATATATGGAAGATCTCGATGAGGCAGGCGGTGTTTATGCCGTACTTAACGAGCTCAACAAGAAGGGTCTTATCAACACTGACGTTATGACATGCACAGGAAAGACTCTCGGTGAAAATATTTCCGGTGTTGTAAACAGGAATACAGATATCATCAGACCGATCGACAATCCGTACAGCCAGACAGGCGGTATCGCAGTTCTCCGCGGAAACCTCGCTCCTGACGGATGCGTAGTTAAGAGAAGTGCCGTTGCTAAGGAAATGCTCGTTCACAGCGGTCCTGCAAAGGTATTCAACTCCGAGGAAGATGCTATCGAAGCTATCCGCGGCGGTAAGATCAAGGCCGGTGACGTTGTTGTTATCCGTTATGAAGGTCCTGCAGGCGGCCCTGGTATGAGAGAAATGCTCTCACCTACATCTGCTATCGCAGGTATGGGTCTTGACAAGGATGTTGCCCTCATAACTGACGGACGTTTCAGCGGTGCCACAAGAGGTGCAGCTATCGGTCACGTATCTCCGGAAGCTGTAAGCGGCGGTAACATCGCATTTGTTGAAGACGGCGATATCATCTCAATCAACATTCCAGAATACAGCATCACTCTTGAGGTACCTGACGATGTACTTGAAAAGAGACGTGCGAATACAAAGATCCTTAAGAAGGAAAACATCACAGGTTACGCAAGAAGATACGCTGCTATGGTTTCTTCTGCTGACAAGGGTGCTATAATCAATAAGTTTTGATCGCTGATGCGGTAAATCCCCACCCCCCCTGCCCCCCTCCCGGAGGGAGGGGGGGAATTACTGAGACCATCTCTCTTTGAGAGGTGGTCTGTCATTAATCATACTAAGAAAGAGGCGCTTTAAAATAAAAAGCTCTTTAAAACAGCTCTGGTACAAGCTTAATTCACTTGTAATTTTCAGAGATATAATGAACTGCCGGACAATGCAGAGTCTGAGCAGACTTCTTAAATGCGTAAGTCATGAAGAAACACCAACTGAGGATTCAATCCTCGCATACGCCGACTTCGTTTCCGACCTCTACCGTCACCACAACGACCTCGGCACATACGTTCTCACACTTGTTTTCGAAGACGAGAATATCTGCATGATAAAGAAAGGCAAGAATGAAGAGATCAGTGAAAAGATGCTCTCCTGCCTTCAGAATGAACTTTCCGCTCTTGAAGAGATATCACAGATTTCTTCAGATGAGGTAAAGGCTCTTATCGACTACGACGGATTCCTTCCGGACTGGGACAATACGGCTTATGACTTCAGGGCTGAATACAGCACACGAATAGACAACGTTGATAAATTCGGCTACGGCATCTATGCGAAGTACTACATGTTCATCGTTAAGGACGGAAATATCGTTCCTGTCAAGCATCCTGATGAAGTCAAACTTTCTCAGCTTATCGGATATGAAGTTCAGCGCAAGATGATCATCGACAATACGCTCGCTCTCCTCAGAGGAAAGCCGGCTTCCAACGTTCTTCTCACCGGTGATGCCGGTACTGGTAAATCTTCATCTGTAAAGGCTATCGCCAATGAATACAGAAAAGAAGGCCTCAGGATCATCGAGATCAGAAAGGATCAGCTTCGTGATATCCCGACTGTTATCGACAGCCTCAGCAGCAATCCGCTTAAGTTCATCCTGTTTATCGATGACTTGAGTTTCGAATCGGACGATGACAACTTCGGTGCACTGAAGGCAATACTGGAAGGTTCAGTTTCCGCACGTACACAGAACATCGCCATCTACGCAACAAGCAACAGAAGACACCTTGTAAAGGAAAACTTCTCGGACAGAAACGGTGACGATGTACACAGAAACGACACTGTCCAGCAGCTCATTTCCCTTTCTGAACGTTTTGGTCTGAAGATCTCGTTCTCAAAACCGTTAAAGGATGAATACCTGAAGATCGTTGCCGGACTTGCGGCTCAAAACGGTCTCACAATTCCGGAAGAAAAACTCTTCGCCGAAGCAGAGCAGTTCGCCATAGCCAAGAGCGGCCGCTCCGCCCGTGCAGCAAAGCAGTTCATCGATAAGATGATTGCGGAAAATACATAAGTGTATAAGCCTTCGGCGTTCTTTACGCAAAACCGTCACCTCAATCAGGTGACGGTTTTTTCGTTTACTATATTATATGTAATGTATAATTTTTTAGAATAAAACTATTGATAATACGGACAATATGCTGTATAATAATAGAAAGTATTATCTAAGGAAACACTGATTAAATCGGAAATCCGACTTCGCCGGATTTCCGAAGGTGGGATTTACGGGGCTTCGCCCTGACCCCCCACGCTGATTTTTGAATAGATCTGTGTTTTCCTGATACATTTATGATATGAGGTATTAGATTAATGGAAAAAAGATCTTTAAATAAAAGAATACTGCTCATTACGGATATTCTTATGCCTTTTCTTGCGGTCGCTCTGGTACTCTTAGCATATTTTATCTTCTCGCCTCCGAGCAGTCACGTGCTCAAACCATCGATTGACATGATGACAGGATGGATAAGCGAAGACGGTAAGGAATATTCACTTTATGATCTTCCGGCAGGTGATAAGGTGCTTACGCGGAACATAAGCAGTATTGATAAATATAATCAGAGCTTATGCCTGAAAACCGATGACACCTGGATCGAAATTGAATTTGACGGTCAGACAGCATACCGGTATGCACCTGAACAGGCTCCAGCCTACGGGGCATCATACGGATTATATATCCACATGGTATCAATTCCGTATGACGCAAATGAGATAACGCTTAAACTTCACCCTATTTACGACGGAAGACTACCGGTCGTGTCATCAGTCTGTATTGAGGAATCATCTGTTTTCATCGCAGATATTTATCACCAGGGATCCTTCTGCTTCTTAATTTGCATGATCATGTTTGCTTTCGGCATAGTAATGTTTATAATGGGATTTACTTCCCGCGAGCTCAACGCGACAAAAATGCTGAATTTCTTCGCGCTCGGATCTTTTTCAATGCTGGTGGCAATGTGGTCAGCCAATGACACTTATCTGCTTCAGACATATTCCAACCATCCGGAATGTGTGAAGATGCTTGCATATATCAGTCTGGTATTTATTCCATATCCACCGGTATCATTTCTGGCAAGTGCCACACACAACAGAAATTCAAAGTTTCAGCCTGTTCTGGCAGTGATGGTCGCTGTTGATCTCGCAGCCAATATCGTACTTTCGTCGTCAGGTATAGCTGATCCTCACAGCCTGCTTTACCTTTCACATATTAACATTGCCGCTTCGATGATCATGGTCATCAACCTTATTGTAACTGCAATAAAGAAAAAAAAGACAAGTGCAATATTTGTCCGTATGACACTTATAGGTATGACTGCTGCGATAATCGGTGTTGCGACAGATATGGCGCGCTACTGGATGAACCGGGACAGCGGCGAAAGCGCAAGTACATTTACTCAGCTTGGTGTTCTTATATTTATCTTCTCAGAGGGCGTATACCTTATCAGGGAACGAGGCAGACTTGCAGTTGAACGCAAGCGTGCTGAGCTCATGGAGAAAATGGCATACACAGACGGTCTTACAGAACTGGCAAACCGTGCGGCATTTCACGAAAAGGAAAAAAATATCCGCAAAAACAAAATGCCGTGCGTTATCGTCCAGCTTGACATAAACTTTCTGAAAACTGTAAATGACGTTTACGGTCATGCAGAAGGCGACAGACATATTATCGCGGCCGCAAACTGCATCAAAGAAGGATTTTCAGGTAAAGGCATATGCTTCCGTACCGGCGGCGACGAATTTGTTGTTATTGCAGACTACGCAGAAGATAAAGCCATAGATGAAATGATCGAAACAATGACTTCATCTGCTGAAGATTACAACGAAAAGGAAAAACCACCGATTCCGCTTGCAATTGCCTACGGATATGCTCCATACGATCCGGAAAAAGATGACTTTGATGATGTCGAAAAAATCGCCGACCAGCGTATGTACGAAAACAAAAAGACAATGAAAGCTGAAAAATCTGTATAATATGTTTTTATGATATAGGGGGAAATATGTGCAGTGACACCTCATCCGGGGTGTCACTATTTTTTTCATTGTTTTTTATTTGTCCTGTTCAGGGTATTGACAAGCATCCTGTATAGATGTATAATTGTATACAATAACACAATCATACAGAAATACATCAGGAGGAAAAGGTTATGAACCACACTATGCCGAACATCAGTCTCAGCAAACGCACGAATCTGCTTGACTTTGACACTTACGAATATGAAATGCAGGAAGTTGACCGTCCTGAACTCTTCCGTGAAATGTTCCCTTATTCGGAAGTTCCGAAAGTTGCTTTCAACTACCGCCATGTACCTATGAACATGATCTTTATAAAATGCTGCATCGTCTCGGCGGTAAAAACGGTATCATAAGACAGACCGAGTTTTTCGTTTATTCAAAGAGCGACCGTGATGCACTCGAACAGTGCATGGCTCTCGGCTATGAATTTCCTGAGATCACGACCTGGATAAGAGCAAGCAAAAAGGATTTTGAGCTTGTTAAAAACATCGGCATAAAGGAAACAGGCGTACTTGTCTCCTGCTCTGACTATCACATCTTCAACAAGATGGGGCTTGACAGAAAAAAGGCCCTCGACAAATATCTCGGCGTCGTAAAGGAATGTATTGAAGCAGGACTGAAGCCAAGATGCCATTTTGAAGATATCACCCGTGCAGATTTCTACGGATTTGTAGTTCCGTTTGCGATCGAACTCCGCAAGCTTTCCGAAGAAAGCGGAGTGCCGGTAAAAATACGTGCCTGTGACACAATGGGATACGGTATTCCGTATCCGGGTGCCGCCCTGCCGAGAAGTGTGTCAGGCATCATCTACGGATTACAGCACTACGCAGGTTTTTCAAGCGATATGCTGGAATGGCACGGACACAACGACTTCTACAAGGGTGTGGCCAATGCATCTGCCGCATGGCTCTACGGTGCCGGTGCTGTAAACTGCTCGCTGCTAGGAATCGGTGAACGAACAGGAAACGTTCCGCTCGAAGCAATGGTGTTTGAATATGCTTCCCTGAAAGGAACACTGAACGGAATGGACACTTCAGTTATCACTGAGATCGCTGACTACATCGTAAACGAAACACATTACGATCTGCCGTCCATGACTCCTTTTGTAGGAAGAAACTTCAACATTACACGCGCCGGTATCCACGCTGACGGACTTATGAAGGATGAGGAGATCTACAACATCTTCGACACAACGGCACTTCTTAACAGACCGCCGCTCGTATCGGTAAGCGCATCTTCAGGACTTGCAGGTATCGCCTGCTGGATCAACAACTATTACAGGCTCTCAGGTGAAAAACGCATCGACAAGAAAGATCCTGCTGTAGCAAAAATGAAGGAATGGATCGACAGAGAATATGAAGGCGGACGTGTAACTGTGATCAGCGACGATGAGCTTGTATCACTCGTAAATCAGTATCTGCCTGAACTGAAGGAGAGATAATTATGCTGCTGGAAACAGATGACCGTTCACTGCGTATAAGGGTTTTCAACGCCATAGAAAACGCCATCCTTGACGGCGAGTACAGGGACGGCGACAGTCTCAACGAACTGAAACTTTCAAAGGAACTCGGAGTCAGCAGAACTCCGGTACGTGAAGCACTTATGCAGCTTGAACTTGAAGGACTTGTAAGGAATGTTCCGAACAAGGGTGCTGTCGTTATCGGTGTGACGGAACAGGACATTCACGACATCTATGAGATACGCATTCGTATCGAGGGTCTTGCTGCCCGCCTCTGCGCTGAAAATATCACAGATGATGAGCTGCGCGCCCTTGAACAGATAGTTGATCTTCAGGAGTTTTATCTTCTTAAGAATGACACTGAACAGATCTGGAAGCTCGACGGTGACTTCCATAAGATAATCTACGATGCATCACGCAGCCGTCCGCTGCGATTCACGCTTTCAAACTTCCACAACTACATAAAAAAAGCCCGTGACATTTCCGTGCAGACGGAAGGCAGGGCCGAAAAAACCGTTGCGGAACACCGCGCAATACTTGACGCCATAAAAGATCATAACGGCGGTCTGGCAGAAAAACTGACTGCAGAACATATCTCAAATGCCGAGGATAATCTCTTTGACAATGCAATGAAGGAATCAGAGAACAGCAGCTTAACAGAAGAATAAACAAAAACAGGTACATCGACCCGTAATGAGAAGATGTACCTTTTTTTTGAGTTATATTAAGAATACACTGATTAAATCAGAAATACGGCTTCGCCGTATATTACGGGGCCCGCCCTGTGCACCGCACTGATTTATGAACACATCAGTTTTTAAATATAAGCATTTTCATAATATGCAGATGATCAAGAACGTTTATACAGCCGTCGCGGTTGACATCGGCAGTTTCCGGTTCCGGAAAGCTAATGCTTTCGCGCATTAAAAGATATTTACCAAGCAGAACAAGATCTTCGGAACTCACATTTCCGTCTGCGTTTACGTCACCATATACCGGAAGTGTCACCTTATATTCCTTCACAATGTTTTCTGCTAATCCTGCAGCTTTGCTTACAAAATCCGCATCGATAAAGTCTTCATCAGTATAGGTTCCGTGAGATGCCTTCGTGAAGACTGTAAAAATATACGGAACATCACCGGAAACGTAAGAACATTCATGATACACATACTGAAACTGTCCGTATTTGGCTGCGACTTCATTTTTACCATCTGCCAGAACTGATCTGGAAACAATATCTGTCGAACCGCGCAGGGCATCCCAGGCGGTTTTCCATGCCTCACCGTCCTTTGCGTGAAGCGCCATTTCTTTCATGGAATCATACATATAAAGAGCAGTAATATCCGGCCATCTCGGCGAAGGAGTTCCGAGTCTGACATCGTATCCCCAATCTTTCATCATGCTGTTGAAGCCTTCTGTTCCGAAATAGTATACGAGAACGTCGTAAGCCACATTGTCCGAATATCTCAGCATGTAGTCGAGAAGATCGCGAATGGTGTATTCCGTACCATCCTCGCCGTGCCTGATAATACCTGTCCCCTTGTGCCACCAGTCCGAAGTGTAGACAAAAGTATCGTCGAGGGATCTTTTTCCGGCCGACAGTTCCTGACAGACAAACACTGCATACGGCAGCTTTATCAGACTTGCACAGAACAGAGGCGTATCCGCATTATATGAATACAGCTCCTCCCCGTCCAGTGTACGAATGTGCAATTCGCAGAAATTCTCATAGTTTCTCACAAATTCATCCATATCAGAAACGGCATCCGCCGAAACCATGTCCGGCACTGAAAAGATACCTGAAACAAACAGAATGAACGCTGATAAAAACGAAACACCTGAATTAAAATGCCTTTTTATTTTCATATCAGCACACCGTTACAGTGATCAATTTCATGCTGGATTATCTGTGCGGCAAGTCCTGAAAACTTCTTTACACGAGGCTCGAATTTCTCATTCTGCCAGCG
>CADAPI010000142.1 GCA_902789705.1 uncultured Ruminococcus sp. | reverse complement strand
ACGTGGGGAGCTGTATGCGGGAAAACTGCACGTACAGTTCTTAGAGGAGTTTACTTCAATTGTTATTAAGTAAGAAAGGAGTAAATTTACTCATGAAAAGAACAAGATTTTTAGCAGCAATCATGTCAGTGACAATGATATCATCGTTTGTACTTCCGACAGTTTATGCAGAAAAGGAAGCCGGTCAGACACCAGAAGAAGTGGAACCGGTTCAATGGGTAAAAGCATCTGAATATGAAAATTATAATGAGATCGAAGTCAGCAGGGAATTAAGAGAAGCTCTTGTTATTCCTGGTGATCCGAAAGATATAAAGATAATGGCTGCTAAAGATAAAAAAGGTTTTCTCTATCTGTTAGATCGTATGCCAGCAGCCTTAAAATTTGAACCTGTTTCTGGAAAGCCGGTCAATATCCAAGAAATATCGGCTGTAATCTCAAAGGATTGTGATATTCCTGAAAAAGAATTTAAAGTTCAGATTTTTCAGACTACAGTTTCAGAAGGAAATATCAGTAAAATTGTAGATGAAGTGTCTGTGAGTTTCAATGATGAGTATTATCTGAATAAAGATGTCGCAAATGCAATATGTTCCTGCCTTGTAAAGAACGAAGCAGCGTCAAAGGTGTATTACCAGCCTGCGTTCTATAATTCTGCATGGATAGAAGTACATACTAATTATCCTCAGGAATACAGTCAGAAAATATCAGAAATTCTTAAAGAAAATGATATTGAAGCAGAAGTGAAAACACTGGAAGGATCTTCTGAATACTGTAAAGTTATAATAACTGATTCGTATGAAAGCGAGTTCAGGGCGATTGAACTTATTTATGCAGGCACCGGACAGAAGACATCAGTATCAGCATTTCTCGGAGGTACATCAGCAATGTTTCCGGTAGAAACCGAACTGCTTTATTCTGATAAGACAGTTACAGGAGATATCGATCTTAACGGAACAATTGATGTGACTGACCTTACAGAACTTTCACTTGCACTCGTCGGTGACAAGGAACTCACATCTGAACAGAAGATGGCTGCAGATGTTGATGGTGACGGTGCAGTAACACTTGCCGATCTTGCAAGACTCAGACAGTATCTTTCAAAGAAGATAGAGTCACTTGACTCCGTTTCATCTCCAGCACCGACACCGGAACCGACAGTTGCATCAACATCAACGCCTACTACTATCGACAGACCACAGATACCAGATGACTATATCTGGCCGATAAACAGGGAGAACCACACATTTGATTATGCAACCCTTAATGGAAAAGCATATACCAAGAGATGCGTTCATACTTTCGATGAAAGTACACTGGATGAGAAAACACGGAATGCATTCTTTGAAAGTACAGTCGAAAGAACAGGACTTATGGCGTCAGTAAAAACAGTAAGCGGAATAAGCAGTGAAGATATGTTCTTACTGAAATGCGGAAATGAAGAAGGCAAATACTATGTATTCTTAAATGAAAACCTTACTGAGGAAGAAGCAAAGAAGATCTATGATCAGTTCGGAATAACAGAGTACACAACACCGGAACCTGCAACTTTCACTGAACCGGAGCAGCCGATTCCGACATCGGAACCGACAGTTACACCTACATCAACTCCTGCCTATATAGAAAGAGAACCGTTCCCGGAAGGTTATATCGATCCGGTGAACAGAGAAGACAATCCTTATAACTATGCAACTTATAAAGGAAATACATACACCAAGAGATGCATTCATGTCTTTGATGAAACCCAGTTCGATGAAAAAACAGTTAATCCGTTTATCACGAAGAACAGAGGCGGTGTTATGGAATTCGCAAAAACTGTAAAAGGAATCAGCAGCGAAATTATGTTCCTTGTAAAATGCGGAAATGAAGAAGGCAGATACTTTGTGTTCTTAAATGAAAACCTTACTGATGAAGAAGCAAAGAAAATCTATGATCAGTTCGGAATAACAGAATATTCAACTCCGGAACCATTAAATATCACTGAACCGACTCCGGAGCAGCCGATTCCGACACCGGTACCAACAACCGTTCCGGCTGCGACAGATGATTGATTTGTAATGTTCCACGTGGAACATTTTTGAGGCTGATAAAGCGATATGAATACAATAATCTTCATCCATATGGATTACTCTGAATAAATAAAGTCAGCGGGAGTACCGGTAAATCAAAATCCGTTGCTCCCGCTGATTGCTGTATTGTTCAGTATATCTGAGATTGTTACAGTTAAGTCCAAAAAAATCAGAAAATTCATATTTTTATTGACTTAACGTTCATGGTGATATATAATTTAATCAGCAAAGCTCTCGGAAAACGCAGCCGGCGTCATCTGAGAGCTTTATTATTTGTTGTTATTGTTCACAATTACCGAGCGAACCGTTTGTGACATCATACAAACTTAAAATTTGATTGTCACAAACGTTTCTGAATGAACACTTTATTATTAGAAGGCCTTCAAAGGAGCTGACAAGGAGGTGAGTGGCTCTGGAAGATGAAAAAATAATTGAACTTTACTGGGAACGATCCGAAAATGCGATAGCTGAAACGGATAAAAAATACAGAGAACGTTGTTTGTATGTTGCAAGGTCTATTCTGAATGATAATTCAGATGCTGAAGAATGTCTGAATGATACTTATCTTACAGCGTGGAACCTCATGCCGCCTGAAAGACCGAAAATACTTTCTTCCTTTCTGTTCAGAATAATTCGTAACCATTCACTTAACAGGTTAAGGTTCCTTAACAGCAGCAAGAGAAAAAGAGACTTGAGTTTTTCCATTAATGAACTTGGTGAATGCGTTGACGGAAAAAATGATACTGAAGAAAAGTTTGATGAGACCGAGGTATTGAATGCGCTCAATGAATTTCTTCGTTCTCTGAGTAAAGACAAGCGTTTTATTCTCGTCAGAAGATACTGGTTTTTTGACAGTATCGCTGAAATTGCGGAGCGTTCTTCAATGACTGAGGAAAATGTCAGAGCCACACTTTCAAGACTGAGAAAGCAGCTTAAAAAGTATCTAAAAAGAAAGGCGGGGATATAATGACTGGTGAACAGCTAAGAGAAGTTTTTGGCAAGATAGACGATGAATTTATAGAAGAAGCAGAAAACTATGTACCGGAACATAAAAGCAGAAAACCGATATATATAATTGCACCGGCTTCAGCTGCAGCTATCGCAATATGTGCCGGTGTCAGTTATTATAATTCTGCCGGAGCTCCTCACAGAACTGAAATAAGTAACAGTTATACGGTTACAACGACATTTACAGAAAGTCAGGTGTTTGAAGAAATTCCTGAAAAAACAAATGAGCCAGATATAATTGCCGATGGCATTAATTTAACTGAATCAGAAGTTGTAAACACAGAAATAACAGCAACCGGAAATAACGGTGTTACACAACCGGACAGTGATTTTTATGAAACAACAAAAATTCCGCATGAAGCAGAAATAAGCTCAGATGAGAGTACTGTCCAGAACGCTGAAACCGCAGCAATCCCCCATAGTTATACAGAACCTGTTGAATCGAATATACCTGATGTCGGAACTGTTCCTGATACGCTAAATATTTCAGAAACAGAGGCCAATCCGAACTATCCTGTTGTTCAGGTGCAGGTAGTTACAAGCTATCCTGTATCAGATATTACAGAAATTTCAGACTCTGTGACATTATCAGAATCTGAAATCAGTATAGAGAAATTCCCGCTAATTCTGAAAACATCTGATGGAGTGATTTATACGCGTTTCGGTACAGCAGACAAAGATCAGGTTGGAAGATTCATTAAGAAAGAAACTTTTTCAGCTAATGACGGCAGTACTTATGAACTCAGTGAATATGCATTAAAAGATGCTTTGGAACAAATGATAGTGCTGTTGTATTTCGAAGAATATAACAGTTTTGTAGGGTACATGAATGATAGTTACAAACCTTCGAGACATTAAGTCAGTCATAGATGGTATCAAGGAGTGAATTACTTATGAAAAAGAGATCGTTGATTATTTCAGGTATAACAGCTGCACTGATGATTTTCCAGACAGCAGCTGTAATATATGCAGATGAAAATACAGCAAATAAGTGGAACGGTACGGAACTTGATATAAATAATCCGACGGGTCCCTGGGCACCGTATAAGTTTGTTTATGAACTTCTGAATGAAGTAACGGAACTAATGAGAAACAATCATGATATCGATATACGTGAAGCAAGTGATAAGCTTGATCTTGAAAATCCGGAGAATAGTAAGGTAGCAGTAAAAGTCGGATCAGAACAGGCGAAACAGCAGTTAGAAGAGTGTATTACTGAAAAAGGGTATAGCAAAGATTTACTTGAAATTACGGTTGCTCCGAATTTTTTACCTATGCCAGACATCCTGATAAATATACCAAAAATAGTTTTTGGTGATGTTGACCTTAATGGCTCAATCGATGTTACAGACCTTACAGGACTCTCACTCGCACTTTTAGGCGATAATGTACTTACAGAAGATCAGCAGAAAGCTGCTGACGTTGACGGCGACGGAGCGGTGACACTTGCCGACCTTGCAAGACTTCAGCAGTATCTTTCAAAGAAAGTAGATTCTCTCAGATAAAAGCATAACTTATAATTAGGCAAATGGTGTATAATAAAAGTTAATAATCAAAGGCGGAAGTCTCCGATAAAGAGATTTCCGCCTTTTCAGCATATAAAAGGTATCAGGCATCGCGATGCCTGATACTATCGAATAGCTGCCTTCGGCAGCTCACCATTCGTCCGGTGGTTTCATAAGGTTCAAGCTTGTAAGGGCAAAACCCTTTCTCTTTTAAACTTCCCCTTAAATAGCGGCATATTTTAAGGGAAAGTTTGACCTCGTAAGGGCAAATTTAAATTCGGATGCTGTCCGAAAAAAATATTAAAAATTTTATGTTACCTATGAGATCCTTTTTACACTATACAGACAGAGGGGGAAAAACAGTATATAAAAAACCCTTTAAGAAGCAAAAGGAAGTTTTATAAAAAATGAAAGGATCGTTTAAAATGAGAAAGAATAAGATTGCGGCTGCAGTGTCATCATTTATGATCGCTGCATATATGACCGTCCCGCTATATGCTGAAAGTGCAGTTCCGAAAACCAAACCGGAAAGTGAATATGTTCACGGTGACGTAAACCTTGACGGTATGATCGATGTTACGGATATTACACAGCTCGGACTTGCTCTTGTTGATAAAGTCGTACTTGATGATATTCATTTCGCATATTCAGACGCTGACTATGACGGTGAAGTGAATCTCGTGGACTATGCGATACTGAGACAGTACGTTTCAAAGAAAATAACTTCTTTGCCTGCACCAAAGGCGGTTTCATATGTTTCATACGAAGAGCGTAAGAAATCAAGTAAACAGACTGCAGAACCGGATTATACTCCGGATCCGTCAGCTGTACCTTCTGAGGAACCTGAGCCGGAAGTCGAAGAAACCGGTGTTGTAGCCAAACCTGTACCTACTTATCTGCCGATGGTAATTAATAAAACCCTTGACGCAGACGGATATATGAAATTTGCTGCCGGTTCAGCAGCAAAAGTTCTCGTTGATTCTGAAGATACGAGGGGTAAGGAAAATCCGGTATACTCGCCGTTAAGTTATTACATGGCTCTTTCCATGGCAGCGGAATGCGCGGCCGGCAATACCCGTGACGAGATAGTAGATGTACTCGGTGCAGAAGATATTGAAGATCTGCGTTATGAAAACGACCTGCTTTACCGTGCATTCAGACTTGACGGTAATTCGGATTACTGTATTGTTTCAAATTCAGCCTGGTTAAACAGTAAGTGGAATTTCAAACAGGATGCCTTTGATACGCTGGCAAAGAATTATTATGCGACATCGTATTCAAGAGATTTCAGAAAAAAAGAAGAAACAGAAAATGAGATATCGGACTGGATATCCGGAAAAACAAAGGGAAAGATAAATCCTGATATATATATCGATGATCCTGAAAGTGATATAGTGCGTCTGATCAGTGCAGTTGCTTTTAAGGAAGCCTGGGAAGAGTCGTTTGACTCCGGTGTGACTAAGAAGAATGATTTCTTCAAACGCGACGGCAGTAAGATATCCTGTGATTTTATGAAAGAGCATAATACTGGCACAGAAGTAGGAACGGCTGATAATTTCATGATGTACAGCAAGAAAATGAAAAACGGCTATACTATGAATTTCGTTCTTCCTGATGAGGGTGTGGATATAAATGATATTCTTTCCGATGAAAAAGCTGTTTCAGATATTTATTCAGGAAATCTTGATTATAAGGAAAATCTCACTGTTGATTTCATTGTTCCTAAGTTTGAAGTAACATCGGAATTTGATCTTATAGATGCTTCAAAGAAACTTGGAATAAAAGATGCTTTTAGAGGAGAATCTGATTTCAGCACGATCATCGACTATGCTGAAAACGGTTTGGGTCCGGGAGATGTTGCGATAAACGCTATAGATCATCAGGCACAGGTGAAGATAGATGAAAAAGGCGGTGAAGCCGAAGGTTATACTCAGATAACTATCGGCACAACTTCACCTACAGCTTTCCCTGGCCAGTACTTATTATTCAAGCTTGACAGACCGTTCTTCTATTATATTTCCTATAAAAACAATGTACCTTTATTCGCAGGTATCATTGACAATCCGAATGAGTGATCAGATACCTTCCGACTCCGAAAATTTAGGAGCGTGGTTTTGATACAGCAATTTTCATCCATATGGATTACTCTGAATAAATAAAACAAGCGGGAGCACCGGTAAATCAAAATCCGGTGCTCCCGTTTGCTCTGTATAATGGTAGTCTTCACCCCTGCGGGCCGAATAATAATACCTTACATTTATTTTATTCTGTAATATGATGTTGCCTTTCCTTGTCCTTCTTTTTTTAACTCGCC
>CADAPI010000141.1 GCA_902789705.1 uncultured Ruminococcus sp. | reverse complement strand
CTGTGTATCGGCAAGGCAATATAAATGAATTAATTATAGTGAACGTAAAAATCTTTTTTGTGTTCACTATAACAATGATCCCCCTCCCGGCGGGAGGGGGATAGTTATGAAATAATATAATAAATATAAGGACAGGATTTATGAAAAGAATAGCAGAATTTCAGAAAGTAAGCCGTGAACAGTTCATAAAGGACTGGAAAGATTCATTTGACGGCGTAAGTGACGAGCAGGCCGGAGCTGTCTATGACAGCATAAAGCTCCCGAAAAGAGCAACATCCGGTTCAGCAGGCTACGACTTCTACACACCGACAGACTTTACTCTTGCTCCGAATGAGACCATCAAGCTTCCTACCGGTATCAGAGTAAAGATAGAAGAAGGATGGATGCTCGGCTGCTATCCGAGAAGCGGTCTCGGCTTTAAGTACCGCATGCAGCTCAACAACACAGTCGGTATCATTGACAGCGATTATTATTACTCCGACAACGAAGGACACATAATGATCAAGTTCACAAATGCCTCAAATACAGGTCTGACGATCTCACTTAAAGCCGGCGACGCCTTTGCACAGGGTATTTTCACCGAGTACGGCATCACATTTGATGATGACTGCACAGAAGTAAGAAACGGCGGCTTCGGCAGCACAAGCAAATAAATGTACGCTTACAGCGTACTATCAAAAATACCGGCTCCCGCGGGATGCCGGTACATTTGTTATGCTGCGTGTTTGTATGAAGCAGTGTTAGTTGATTTATACAGGTGAAAATGGTATAATTAGATTGATAATTATATTGCCTTGCAGATCCGCAAACTACGTTTGCTCCCTGCATATCGGCTAATAGTAAACGAAACAAATCAGAACATACAGAAAGGGTGAGATTTATGACTGTTGATGAATTTAAAGCTTTCTTAGAAGAAAATCGGGAAACACTGATCAATAATGCAATAGATATATCTGACCTTTCGGAAGATGATGAATGGATACAGGATGATATATGGGATGAAATTTACGAACAAGAGGTATTAAGCGTAAATGGAACTAAGTGATATTAAAATCGGAGATCTTTGGTGGGTTCACTTTTCCTTTTCTGAAAGCCGTAATATAAAAAAGAAGACCTGCTTTGGTTATTGATAATGATACTATAGCTATTCTGACAGTATATGTTACAAGTCAGGATAAATCTTCACCATACAGCATCGAAATCACAAATTGGAAAGAAGCGGGTCTCTCAAAACCTTCCTGGATTAGAATTGATAAAATCGTTAAACTTCATGAAAGTAATGTAGATAGGAAAATCGGCGAGCTGTTATGAACTTCTTGGGTTTGATGTTTCTCCGGAATTTGCTGTTACGGCAGAGCATTGTAAGTATTCTGTCAGTGACGACTGTTACAAGATATATAAACATAGATTATACAGCGTAAAAATTAAAGAGCTTCCGGCAGATATGAATCGTCCTGAGTTTGAACTGAATGGTCATAAGTGTACATGGATGTCTATTCAGGAAATGGCCGGAAACGAAAGAATAATGGAAGTCAACAGTGATATAGTAGCGTTTATATACACTTACTGCAAATAAACAATGTACGCTTAAAGCGTACTATCGACAGTACCGGCACTCTGCGGAGTGCCGGTTTTTTCAGGGCAAAACAAAAGCACGCAAACATTACGTCTGCGTGCTTTCTGCTTTATTCTTCTGTATTTTCTGAATAATCAGAATCAGTTTTCTTATCGAGGTCAACGGAAACTTCAGGAGTTTCGTCCTTTTCTTCAGGAAGTTTGAAGTCAGGAGCTTTTTCTTCCGGAATGCCGATGTTTATGTCGGTTTCAGAACGTTTTTCTTCTGCAGAAGGTCTTTCGTCATTTTCGGTTTCAAGCTCACCGTGAATGAGCTTTTCGAAGTCGTCGCCGTCGATCTTTTCGTTTTCGATAAGGTACTTTGCAACGAGGTGAAGTTCATCGATGTGTTCTCTGAGAATAGCTTCACACTGTTCGTGAGCTTCCGCGATGATCCTGCGTACTTCAGCGTCGATCTCTGATGCGATCTCTTCGCTGTAGTTTCTTGTGTGGCCGTAGTCCTTGCCGAGGAATACTTCGCCGTTGTCATCACCGTAAACAACAGTACCGAGCTTTTCTGAGAAGCCGTACTTTGTTACCATGTTTCTTGCTACCTTTGTGGCACGTTCAAGGTCGTTTGAAGCACCTGTGCAGATGTCATCGAGAACGATCTCTTCTGCAACACGTCCGCCCAAGAGCATTACGATGGATTCACGCATCTTTGTTCTTGTCATGTGTGAATCATCGGTCTCAGGTCTTGTAACTGTAAGACCGGCAGCCATACCACGCTGGATAACAGTGATCTGGTGTACCTTGTCCTGTGTTTCGAGATAGTAAGCTGCGATTGCGTGTCCGCCTTCGTGATAAGCTGTGATCTTCTTGTCGCGGTCTGTAACGATGTGTGATTTCTTTTCCGGACCTGCGATAACCTTGAGGGTAGCTTCCTCAATATCTGATTCTATGATGGCCTTTCTGTCTGCACGTGCAGCAAGAAGGGCAGCTTCGTTAAGAAGGTTTTCAAGATCGGCTCCTGTAAATCCCTGAGTTGTCTTTGCGATTACCTTAAGGTCAACGTCAGGACCAAGAGGTTTGTTCTTTGCATGTACCTGAAGGATCTCTTCACGTCCCTTGACGTCAGGATAGTTTACAACGATCTGTCTGTCGAAACGGCCTGGTCTTAAAAGAGCCGGGTCAAGAATGTCACGGCGGTTTGTAGCTGCCATAACTATAACGTTGTCGTTGGCTGTAAAGCCGTCCATCTCAACGAGGAGCTGGTTAAGTGTCTGTTCACGTTCATCGTGTCCGCCGCCGAGACCTGCGCCTCTGTGACGTCCTACAGCATCAATTTCGTCGATGAATACGATTGACGGACTGTTCTTCTTTGCCTGTTCGAAAAGGTCACGTACTCGTGAAGCACCGACACCGACGAACATTTCAACAAAGTCTGAACCTGAGATAGAGAAGAAAGGAACACCTGCTTCGCCGGCAACAGCTCTTGCAAGAAGTGTCTTACCTGTACCAGGAGGGCCCAGAAGGAGAACACCCTTAGGAACTCTTGCGCCTATTTCGTCATATTTCTTTGTATTCTTAAGGAAGTCAACGATCTCCTTAAGTTCTTCCTTTTCCTCATCAGCACCTGCAACGTCGTCGAATGTAGTCTTCTTGCCGTTTGAAGGTCTGATGTTTGCCTTGCCGAAGTTAGCGTATTTTCCGCCGCCGCCGGCCTGACGGATCATAAAGAAGAAAAGTGCGACTCCCATTATAAGAAGGAGTATCGTCGGGATGACTGTTATGATCCAGGAGTTGTCCGAACCCCTGATGTAGTCTACCTTGACTTCCTCACCGTTGTGTTTTTCCCTGTAACCGGCTCTGTAGTCGGCTATTTCAGAATCTGTATCGTTAATAAAAAGATTTACGTTCGGGACTATATATGTGTTCTTGTCGGAAGAACCTTCGAGATAGTATTCAAGTTCGCCGGTCTTGAGATTAAGTGTATACTCAGAAACATTGTACTCATCAAACTCGTGCATTATTTCGGAATATTTCTTTCCCTGACCTGCAGGTTCAAGATTAGGTATGAGTACTCCGAGAACTATTATTATTACTGCTGCTATCGCAATATAGGTCAGCAGTCCCTTGTTCTTTCTAGGTGTCAATGACATCACTCCTGTCTTTTGTATTTTTACATCAATAAGAATATTTTAACTTGAAAACGATATAAAGTCAAGTATAAAAGGGAAACCCTTTATAATTTCATGGTTTCTTCACAAACAACCCTTATTAGCAGTATTTTTTTTGTACTATTAGTAATTTTAACTCTGTCAGCTGTGCCGGCTTTTTCAATGAAGATTATTCCGGTTTCGTCAGCGGCAATGCAGAGACTGTCGCGTTCCGAAGCTTCAGTGCAGGCATTCAGAAGTTTTTTGACCGATGAGGTAAAGTTCCTGTTTTCAAGCTTTATTCTGTCACCCGGAAGTCTGTTTCTGAGGACGATATCACCCTTTATACATCCGGCGTCGATCATTACGGTATCCGGAGTAAGAGTACAGCCTTCGTACTGCCCGCGGTCCGCAAGCGTCAGAATAACGGTCTTCGTAAGGAATCTGTTTTCGCCTTCTGCTGCCTTTATGCATATATGTCCGGTTTTTTCCTTTGCCTTCGGTATGGTGACCAGCCGCAGGCATCCGTCATGTGCCTCAGCGTAAATATCTCCCTTAAGGTTGATCTTGCCGCCGCAGAGCACTGCTTTTTCCAGATCGGCTATTCGTCTGCTGTTTACTTCTATCCCGTTTTCCGAAAGGAAACGCGCTGTACAGCGTCTGCGTACCGCAGGATGAAGTCTGTCAAGCCCGCATATGGTATCTTTTCCTGATAAACCGGATTCATATGCTTTTCCGGCTTCGAGTTCAATGAAGTTATTGTCGGTACGAAAATTTTCCGAGTCGGATAGTATAGTTCTGAAAAGTGCAGGATTGATCTTTTCGAGGACCGGAATAACGTTGTGCCTTATGGTGTTTCTTGTGTAGTCGTCGGAAAGATTGGTTGAGTCGGTCACGAAGTCCTGACCGCGTTCCGCGAGGAATGATTCTATCTCGTTTCTGGTGACTCCGAGCAGAGGTCTGATGATGTTGTCCCTGACGGGCGGAATACCGGCGATGCCTTTTGTTCCGGTGCCTCGGGTGAGGTTGAATATCACCGTTTCAGCATTGTCGTTGGCATTGTGTGCCGTTGCGAGCTTTTTTCCGTGTGTCTGTTCTGCAAAGAAGCGGTAGCGTATCTCGCGGGCTGCCAGTTCCGTTGACATTTTCATCTTTTCAGCTTCTGCGTTTACGTCAAATCTTCCGCAGACAAACGGTACGGAAAGCCTTTCACAGAGATCACGGCAGAACGCCTCGTCCCGGTCGCTTTCCTCGCCGCGCAGGCAGTGGTTTACGTGAAGGGCGGAAAGCGTTATTCCGAGTTCGTCCCGAAGCTCATTTAACGCAAGCAGCAGGCAGACACTGTCAGCTCCTCCGGAAAGGGCGGCGACAACGTGATCACCTTTTTCAAGCATGCCGAATCTTTCGATGGTGTTAAGAATCTGACCGAGCATATCAGCCTTCCTTGTTTGCGAAACGTGTGAACTGACCGTCCCATACCATTTCGACGGTACCGACTTCACCGTGACGGTTTTTGGCAACGATACATTCACTTACGTTCGGTGAAGTACATGTTGTAGGATTATAGTATGCATCACGGTAGAGGAACATAACTATGTCGGCATCCTGCTCGATAGAACCTGATTCTCTTAAGTCTGAAAGCATAGGACGCTTGTCAGTACGCGATTCAGGTCCTCGCGAGAGCTGTGAAAGAAGGATTATCGGCACGTCAAGTTCCTTGGCCATGATCTTGAGCTGTCTTGTTATTTCCGAGATGATAACTACTCGGTTGTCGGTCTTCAGTGTGGAGTTCATGAGCTGAAGGTAGTCGATGACCACAAGACCGAGATTTTTTACTCTTCTGAGTTTAGCCTTCATCTGCTGTACCGTTATACCCGGCGTGTCGTCGATGAGCATCGGCATACGGCAGAGTGTGTCGGCACTGGAAGCGAGACGCATCCAGTCGTCCTTTTCCAGAAGTCCGCTTCGGAGCTTTTTGCTGTCTACAAGCGCTTCCGTGGAAAGAAGTCGTGTCGCAAGCTGCTCCTTGGACATTTCGAGTGAGAAGACTGCCACCTGTTTTTCGGTTTTTCTCGCAACGTTCAGCGCGATGTTCATGGCAAAGGACGTTTTACCCATGGCAGGACGGGCAGCCAGAATTATAAGGTCGGAACGGTTAAGACCTGTTGTGTAGGTATCAAGTTTGGTGAAACCTGTCCTTGCACCGAGATATTTCTCCTTGTCCGGACCGGTTATTTTTGCGAGCTGGTCGTAAGCCCCGTAGACAACGTCGTTGAGCGGTGTGAGACCTGTGGTGTCACGACCCTGACGTATGTCGTAGATCTTCTGTTCCGCAGAGTCGAGCAGGGAGGAGGCACTGTAACCTCCTGAAGCGATGTCGCTCAGGATCTGCTGTGCTGTTGCCGCCAGTGTTCTTGCATAATACTTTTCAGCAACAATATTGCAGTAGTCCTCGACGTTTGAAACGGACGGCACTGACTGTACCATTGAGGCAAGATAATGCTTGCCTTCCTGTTCCGTATCAAAGATCTTCATGGCCAGCGCTTCATTCAGAACAGTAACGATGTCCGAGGTGGAACCGTCGGAGAACATTCTCACCATTATCGAGAAAAGCTGACGGTGCTGTTCGAGGAAGAAGCATTCCGGCTTGATCTTTTCGAGTACTACTGCCAGAACATTCGGATCATAAAGAATTGAGCCGAGTACAGACTGCTCGGCTTCAATACTGTGAGGCAATTCAAAACCAGCTACTGTTTGTGTCTGATCGTAGCTATTTTCCATTTTACGCCTCTGTTACTTCAACTTTCATTTTTGCAGAAATACCTGTGTAAAGCTTGATCTCAGCTTCGTATTCGCCGAAGTTCTTGATCTCGGACTTAAGTGAGATCTTCTTCTTTTCAACCTTCTGTCCGTACTGGGCAGCGATCTCGTCTGCAATCTGTGCAGATGTTACTGCGCCGAAAAGCTTTCCGGAAGAGCCTGCCTTTGCCTTGATGATGACTTTCTTGTCATTAAGGATTTCAGCAGTTTTCTTTGCTTCCGCTGTGTCAACGTCGATCTTGTGCTGTGCAGATGCCTGCTTGCCTTCAACCTTCAAGGTCGCTTAAGTTCTTTGGTGTTGCTTCAACTGCAAGACCTTTTGTGATAAGGAAGTTTCTTGCGTATCCGTCTGATACGTTCTTTATTTCGCCCTTCTTTCCAGAGCCTTTAACATCCTGTGTAAAAATTACTTTCATTTCAATTCTCCTTCTGAGGCAGTGTTTTAGTGTCTGTCATATTTTCCAGCAGATACTGTTCAATTGCGTCGAGAAGCATTTCCTTTGCCTTCTCGGCGGTAATGTCGGGTATCTGTGCGGCCGCCATTGTCTGGTGACCTCCGCCGTAGTGGAGCTTTTCCACTATTAGCTGGACGTTTACCTTGCCGTATGAACGTCCTGATATATTCATCTTTCCGTCGGCGTCGAATATTACGAATGAAGCGCTTATGTCGCTTATGTTCATGAGTTCGTCGGCAGCCTGTGAGGCAATGACTCTCATGGATTTTTCAAGCTCAGGTGTAGTTTCAACAACTGATACCGCAAAGCCCTTGTAGAGCTCGGCAGATGAAACTATAGC
>CADAPI010000140.1 GCA_902789705.1 uncultured Ruminococcus sp. | reverse complement strand
ATGACAGGAAAAACGAAAAAATCAGTCAGCTTGAAAAAGATAACGGTCAGCTTAAAGAAGAAAGTGAACGTAAGGACAAGATCATTGCGGAAAAGGACAAGCAGTTTGAAAAATTAAAAGAAGATAATGAGGTAAAAGACAAGCAGCTTGAAACAGCTGTAAATGGTTTTGTCAGACTTGCTAAAGACGGAAAGTTATCAGTTCCCGAAGCTGCAAAATATGCAGGTATGAGTACTGAAGAATTTGAAAAACTGATGTAAACAAAATCAGCGGGAGTACCGGTAAATTGAGATTCGGTGCTCCCGTTTGCTCTGTATAAAGGTAGTCTTCACCCCTGCGGGCCGAAGACTGCTATAGAAAAACCGAGCTCAGCTCGGTTTGTATAATCGCGCCGAAGGCACCACATTTTCTGGAATAACTGCCGCGGATATACTTTATCAGAATATCCGCGGTATTTTTTTCGATTTTCGCTATATAAAATGCACAGTTTATGGCCTCGCCAATTTACGATTATTACAAATTTGAAAAAAGAAGAAAGATATTTAAGAGGTTAGTGTGTATAATAAATATAGAACGTTAATCACAGCAAAATAATGGGGGATGATTTCATTATGAAAAAAGCAATACAGTTACTGATCGCATTAATATTCTGCTGCTTACTGGCTTCATGCACCAGAAAAGATACCACTGAAAAACCGGTGGTGGCTGAACCTGAAGATTTTTATGTTATAAAAAATGAAGTCACACTGCCTTATGAGATCTCGTGGTCAAACGACATACGCTGTACCGAAGATACGATATATATCGGCGGATATTCGGGAACTGCGGATATAGATTATGCGTTTTCGGTTTACGATGCTGAAACTGAAACCTTTAAACACCTGGACAGATTCAGGAACTACAAAGGCGATGTGACGTCAGCATATCTCGGCAAAAGCAGGATATGTGCCGCATACATAAAAGAAAATGAATCATACTTTGTGGTCTGTGATGCGGAAACCGGAGAAGAAATAAAGAAAATCGAGACGGAACCCGGTAAAAGAATAACATCTTTCTTTGAAGATGAAAACGGCAGACTCATTGCCCAATTTACCGGAAATACCGGAAGACCGGAGATTGTTTCATACAGTGATGATTACAGCACCACGGAACCGGTACCGGTTTTTGAAAATATACCTGACGGGAATGTGATAATTTCTGATCTGTTCTTTGACTCAGGATATTATTATGTGATAACTTCAGAAAATTCGGCGGATGGTCAGAAGATAAGCGTGTTTGTTGTTTCTGAGGACGGAAAACCCGTACGCTCATTTGCCGACGTTATGGCTGATACTAACGGACGATATGAAGCAGCTTACCTTAATTCACGGGGAAATCTTTGTATCTCGGTACGTGATGATACGAATATGCTGCACCGGTGCATAGATGAGATACAGCTTACTGACGGCAGCGTTGTAAACCGATATGACGATGAGTTCGGCGATGAAAACATTATAGTTCCGGACAGGGCGAGTGAAAATACTGATTTTTTCTTTAATGACGGTGATATCCTTTACAGATACTCTGCAGATGAAAGCAAAAAGACAGTTTTTTCGCTGGATGAAAAAAACGGAAGGCTTGTTCATGTTTCCGGAAATAATGACAGACTTCTTCTCTGTTCCGCAGTATACAGCAGCTCTGAAATACCTGTAATCTATAAATACGACCGTGACGGAAACCAGACCGGTATCATAAATGCGCCGGAGTCAGGTGACCAGATGACAGTACTGCACGCAGATGTACTTTCGGACGGAACGGCTGTTTTTCTCTCAGAAAATGAAAACGGCGGCTATGCTGTTGCGTGGATTGATGAAGACGGGAAGATTATAAATCAGAGCGCTGTTTTTGAAAATACGGAAACAGAAAAAGCTGATATATGGGCAGGAAACAACTCGGAACTTTACGTTCTCGGCTGTACTGATGATGACTATTCATACATGGTCTTTGACCGTAATGCAGTAAAGATACGCGAGGGTTCAGGCAAATGTCCTGACGGACGTATAAAAGAAATGTTCTTCATGAATGGTTCCGATTTTATACTTTACGAAAATGCAGACTGGGAGAAACGTATTATCTGCACCGATGAAAAGATCACTTTTGATGATTTCGTTTATCCTGAGTATGGTACCGAAAAAGTATTTTCACTTTCTGACGGCAGTGTGTGCTATTTCGATGCAGACAGTGTTTACAGAACAGACGCAGACGGATTTTCAGGGCGTAAATTTATTAACTGGAATGACTGCGGCATTATCCACCTTGTAGGTGCAATGGGTGTTATGAATGATGACTGTATCGTTTGTCTGACTTCAGGAAACGGATTTTCTTTTACGGTACTTGAACGTGCTGATGATGAACTTGCCGAAAAATTAAGAAATCAGAAGGTGCTTACCGTAGGTGGAGTTGGTATAGGCAGAGGAGATCTTACGGAACTTTTTGAAGAATTCAGAAATGAAAACAAGGAATACAGATTATATGTTAATGATTATCAGAAATATTCCGCCTCCGATCCGCAGGAATGCACAGACAAACTTAACCTTGACATAGCATCCGGAAAAGTACCGGATGTACTTATCGGGGATTACGAACTTGACCTTGAGTTCTATGCTGAACGCGGACTGTTCTGTGATCTTAATGAATTTATGAAGTCAGATACGGAGGTAAACCGTTCTGATTTTCTTGAAAACATTTTTGACTGTTATGTAACTGACGGAAAACAGATGTACGTTCCGGTATGTTTTGATATTTACGCATTTTACGGAAAAGAATCTGATCTTGGTTCCGGAAACGGCTGGACGATCGATGAATTTCTTGACCTTGCCGGTAAAAGGGATATGTTCTTTGGTACATCCAGAGGCACGCTGCTCCATTCACTGGTTTATGCTGATTTAAGTGGTTTTGTGGACCGGAAAAATAAAAAATGCAGTTTTAATGACGGAAGATTTGAAAAGATACTGGAATATATATATGAAAACGGCATTCCGGATGAAAACTATAAAATGTATAATTCATATCCGGAAGGCAGTACGGAGTATAAAGATTACTACAGAAGATTTTCCGACGGTCTCTGTCTTACTGAATACGTCGGAATATCAGGTTTAAGCACTCTTGCGGGATTTGAAAACGGTGATCTTAACGGCGAAAATATCGTCCTTAAGGGCGTTCCGTCCGATGATAGAAGCGGTCCGCTTGTTTATTCAAGAATGACTGCCGGAATAAGTTCATCATCGGAGAATAAGGAAGCCACGTGGAAACTTGTTAAAAAGCTTCTTTCAGAGGACTATCAGACAAAACTGACATCGAGTGCTGCCTTTTCTGTAAGAACATCAGTTTTTGAAGATGCTATGAAAAACTCACGCCGCAAAGGTTTCGGCTACAGAGCAGACGGTACTTTCTACGAAACAAATCCGTTAAGTGATGAAGATGTAAATGAGTTCGTAAATATCGTAAAGTCCGTAAACGAAGCGTATTCATCTGACAGCAGGATTAAGTCAATAATCGATGAATCAGTCGGCGAATATTTTAACGGTTCGATGACTTCAAAGGAAGCAGCAGAACAGATACAGAATAAAGTGACGCTTTATCTGAATGAAATAAAGTAAAAAACAGCCAGCCGGAGCTGCGGACTTTGTCCGTAACTCCGGCTGGTTTTGTCATAATGGTTTTTAAATTCTGAAGCATCTCTGGATGTTTTCGCTCTCGCCCATTACAAATGCAATGTCGTCAGGTTCGAAAACTGTGTCAGGTCTCGGAAGGAATACGCTGTCGCCTCTTTTTACGGTGAGGATGTTTATGTCGAATTTCTTTCTTACGTCGATCTGGGCAACGCTTTTGCCAAACCAGGTTTTCGGTACTACCATCTCGTAGATCGAGTAGTTGTTGTCGAGCTGAATGAAATCGAGAATGCTTGTCGAAGCGTATTTTGTGGCAATTCTGATCGCCATCTGCTTTTCAGGATAAACAACTTCGTCAGCACCGTTGCGGCGGAGGAATTTCATCTGAACGTCGTTTGTCGCTCTTGAAATAACCAGCGGAGCACCGAGTTCCTTTAAAAGTGAAGTTGCTTCAAGTGACGACTGGAAAAGGCCGCCCAGTGCAACGATACATACGTCATAGTTATCCACACCGAGAGATTTGAGGAACTCCTCATTGGTGCCGTCACCGATCTGTGCTTCCGTAACATACGGAAGAATGGCGTTGATGCGTTCCTCATCAGTATCGACTGCCATTACCTCGCAGTCAAGTTCACTCATTCTTCTGGCAACATTGCTTCCGAATTCTCCGACTCCTATTATAAGAACTGTTGTCATTTCTCATTCTCCTTATCCTACATTTATTTTTTCAAGCGGCATACGTGAAGTCTGGTTTTCCGCAGAAGGAAGCGCAGCGTAGATAAGCGTGAGTCCTCCTACCCTTCCAAGGAACATGAGTATCATCAGTATTATGTGTGATGACAGCTTAAGTCCCGTGGTTATGCCAAGTGTGAGTCCTGCTGTTCCGACAGCAGATCCGGTCTCAAACAGACAGGTAAGCAGCGGAAGATCCTCTGTCCTGCTTATTATCACGCCGCTTGTTATGTACAGCATGAGATACATGAAAAGTATAGCTCCGGCATCTCTCACTGTTTCCTCTGAAAGTCTTCTTTTAAAGCACTGAACGTCATTTCTTCGTCCGAATACCGTTGCTGCCGCAAGATAAAGTACAGCGACCGTTGTTGTCTTCATACCGCCCGCAGTTGATCCCGGAGATCCGCCGATAAGCATGAGAACTATCATGATAAGCGTACCCGACTCATCCATTGCTGCAAGATCCTGTGTGTTGAATCCGGCTGTTCTTGCAGTAACGGACTGGAACAGTGAACTTACGATTCTTTCTGCCATCGGATATCCGTTATATTCAAAGAAGAAGAAATATATCGCCGGAAGAAAAATAAGTACCAGCGTGGTTATAAGAACGACCTTTGTCTGAAGCGTGTACTTCTTAAAATGATGCCTGTGTGTAAGAATGTCGTTCCACACCAGAAATCCTATACCTCCGACTATTATCAGAAGCATTATGACGATGTTCACATAAACATTGTCACTGTAGGTACACAGTGATGAAAACTGCTCCCTTACTCCCATAAGATCAAATCCGGCGTTGCAGAAAGCCGATACCGAGTGCCAGATGGAATACCATATTCCCTTTGCTATACCGAAATCCCTGCAGAACACGGGTGCAAGAAGCGCCGCACCGATAAGCTCGATGATGGCCGATCCTTTAAGTATAAATCCGGTAAGATGAACAATTCCGCCGAGTGACGGCGCTGAAATGGACTCCTGCATGGTACTTCGCGTCCACAGACCGATCTTCTTGCCGGATGCTCTCATTACCGCAAGACCGATGGTGATGACACCCATACCGCCGACCTGGATCATGAGAAGAATGACTATCTGTCCGAACAGCGACCAGTAGGTTGCTGTGTCCTTAACTACAAGTCCGGTAACACATGTTGCCGATATGGCCGTAAACATGCAGTCGCTGAAAGGTGTGAACACCCTGTCACGCGATGAAAACGGCATCATCAGAAGAAGCGTTCCGAACATTATCATTGCAAAAAAGCTGATGATAATGACCTGAAATGAATTCAGTCGTTTTTTCTTTACATTGTTTTTCAAATTCATACTCCTGATATTTTTCATTACAACGGCTTCGATTTTATCTTTCCCGATGCACGCGGATATTTAGGCGGACAAACTGCGGCTTTCTTTACTACCACAAGTCTTCTCTGCTCACCGTTTATTTCGTAGTGCTCGTCCTTTTCGATCTTTCCGCCGAGAAGCTTAAGTGCATTTCCGGCAGTGCTTATGTCTTCGGAAGGCCCCTTCATCGCACAGAAAATACCGCCCTTTTTTACAAACGGCAGACAGTATTCCGAAAGCTCCGGCATAGCCGAAACCGCCCTTGCCGTGGCAATGTCGTACTTTTCACGGTACTCTTCCTTCTTTGCAAGAAGTTCAGCACGTTCATGTATGCATTCAGCTTCAACGCCTATCTTTTCACATACATCCGTTAAAAATTTTATTCTCTTGTTCAGTCCGTCAAGAAGAGTGATCTTCAGTCCCGGAATGTATATCTTCACCGGAAGCAGCGGAAATCCCGCTCCCGTACCGACATCGATGACCTTCATTCCGTCCTCAAACTTTGCAAACCTCGTTATCGCTATGCTGTCGATAAAGTGCTTTATCAGTACTTCCTCCGGTTCAGTTATCGCCGTAAGATTCATCACCTTATTCGTATCAACGAGCATTTCTGCATAAATATCAAGCTTTTCATAAACTTCCGCCGTAAGCGAAAGTCCGTTTTCTTCAAATGCCTTCCGGCAGAATTCAAATTCTGGAAGCATGTCACACCTCAGACTTTCTGTTTCTTCTGTCCTGATCAAGCCAGATGAGAAGAACTGAAATATCCGCCGGGGAAACACCGGAAATTCTTGATGCGTGGCCTATGCTGAACGGACGGAACTTTGAAAGCTTTTCCACTGCTTCAAGGCGAAGTCCCTTGATCTCGTGGTAGTCTATATCCTCAGGCAGACGCTTGCCGTCGAGCTTTCTCATCTGCTCTACCTGAGCTATCTGCTTCTGAATGTATCCGTCATATTTTATCTTAAGATCGACCTGTTCACATACTTCGTAGTCAAGCTCCGGTCTGTGTTTGTCGAAGTCCTTCAGCATGAAATAGTTGAGCTGCGGTCTTCTCATAAGGTCGATCATCTTGCATCCGGTAGTCATGGCCGATGTACCATTTGCTTCAAGAAATTCGTTGAGCTCTGCTGTCGGACGTACATTGAGAACACTTATCCTCTCAAACTCCTCAGCTATAAGTCTCTGCTTTTCAAGAAGCTTTTCATATCTTTCGTCGCTTATAAG
>CADAPI010000139.1 GCA_902789705.1 uncultured Ruminococcus sp. | reverse complement strand
ACGAACTTTCTGTTCGACTGGTCATCGACATTGTCGATAAGTGCCTTATCTATCTTGATAACGTCAAACGGGAGTTTCTGCAGTGAGATGAGTGATGAATAGCCCGACGCAAAATCGTCCATGAGAAGTCTGAATCCGCGGGATTTAAGATCGCTCATTACATTTTCAAGATCTTCATCGCCCTTTTCAAGGAGCGCGCTTTCCGTTATTTCTATTTCAAGAAGTTCCGGTCTGATGCCGTAGCTTCTTACAAGAGCATAAAGATCCTTTACAAAATCAGGATTGTTTATGTGTACTCGCGAAACATTTACTGAAACCGGGATCTCACGATACCCCATGTCCTGCCAGCGTCTGATGACCTTACAGGTCTCCTCCCAGACGTAACGGTCAAGAGTGATGATGAATCCGTTCTTTTCAAAGATCGGCACGAATTTCACAGGAGGAAGTATCTGTCCTGTGTCACTTCTCTTCCATCTTACAAGAGCTTCTGCTCCGATGACACGTCCTGTTTCTATGTCACACTTCGGCTGTAACTGAATGAAGAAGTCACCGTTGTCGAGAGCAGTCTGCTTGTTGCTTTCAACATATTTCTGCATGCTGTGCTTTTCCTTGAAGTCCCTGTCATATGTTATGAACTCACGGAGCATATTGCCCTTGATGGTCTTCAGTGCAACACCGGCACAGTCACAGGCAACACTTATTTCCGTATCCGGACGGATGTCATCCATGATACCGAAATGCGGCACGAGCTGTATTCTGTCATCGCACTTTCTTATCCTGTCAGCTGCCATTTTAATGTCGGTGTACATATTGTCTTCTTCGTCATATCTGTACAGCACAACAAAAATGTCATTTCCGAGATAGCCGTGAAGCAGTGCGTCCTTAAATACGTCTTTTATTATTTCCGATATTTTGATAAGGATACTGTTTCCCACAGACCAGTCAAAAATATCGTTTATAAAGCTGAAATTGTCAATGTCAGACCGGATAACTGCATAATGGCCGCTGCCGGCGTTTTCAGTAACGATCTTACGTGCTTTTCTGGCAAACGCTCTTGAATTGTAAAAACCTGTGTTCTCATCGTGTTCAGCCTGATAGGTGAGCAGATTGATTACCTTGTTGAAATCATCAACAAGATCACCAATCTCGTCATGAGTCTCATTTTTGATGACACCGACGAATTTCTTTTCCTGAATACCGCCCAGACTCTTTCTTATAGCATTTATCTCAGTGACCATTTTCTTGGTCATAAGTCCGATAAAGAATGCAAGTATGCATATACTGAACACAGTCAGAACGATCATGACCACAAGGCTCTGGTTGGAATCCTTAAGTGCTCTTTCAACAGGCGCCACATAGAGTATTCTTATGTTGTCGACATTAGGTATTTTTCTGTCGATAACAAGCACGAGCGTTCCGTTGAATTTATGAACAGCATACGGTTCTGAAGCCTCTGTTCTTATCTTTTCCTCGATAGCAGAGAAAACCTCGTGATTATATTTATCGGAATGATAAATTATTCGTCCGTCATCTGAAATGATCATCCACTTGCTTTCGTTCAGCTCGTTTCTGAGTCCGAGCTGTCTTATGATGAGCTCATTTCTTACAGAAGCCACAAAACAGCGGTCGTTCACCTCTGACTTTGCTGACTTGAACGGAAAAACATAATAGATAAGCGTGAGATCCGCATTGCGTGTAATATTCTGAGTTATAAAATAACCGTCAGTCTTAATGAACCTTTCCTCGTCATACCATACCGGCGGATGAGTGAACGTGCCCTTCGTACTGGCATTATAAAATGTATTGTCAGTGAAATCATAAAGAGAAACCTCTTCAAAGCATGATGAACGCATGGCCATCTGAAAAAGCATTTCTTTGATTTCATCATCCTTTTCGTTTCTCAGAAGTCTCTGAACATCGGAGACCCTCGACTGGAATCCGGCACTGCTTACCGATCGGTTAAGGTCTTCAGTCATGGTCTGTATTCTGGAATTTCCCTGGCTTTCCATAGATTTTTGTATAGAGTGCAGAAGATTTTTGCTTGTAAGCATCAGACTTATAATGCATACTGCAACAAGCAGCAGCGAAGCCGGCAACACACAGGTCAAAGCAAATTTTGTGCTTAGTTTCTGGTGCTTCTTTCCTGACGCCATTTTCTCACCTCTGTAGTTAAGATGATCATCCGCCTAACCGGATAATTCCTCTTTATTATATCATACCGTATAATCAAATACAAGTAAAACGGGCTATTATTTATAATATTTTGCTTTTCTGAAATTGATCTGCTCCGAAAACGGATTGAAGTTCAGATCCTTTGCGTTTTTCCTGTATGTAAGGAAGAGCTTTCTGTAGAAAAGCGGGATGTAGTCGCCTGACAGCATTATCTCATTTTCAGTTCTGCTGAATACGTCGCAGCGGTCGGTGAAAGAGGAATATGTCAGAGCTTCGTCAAGAGCACTTTTAAGATCTGTTCTTTCGTCAGGACCGTAAAGTGTGTCCACAACGTTTTTCAGATAGTAGTAGACCGATTTGTCCGATGTATCTATTTCGGCAAAGGCCATGAAATAGTCGTCGTTTTCCATGCGGGTGTAGTATTCATCGTCGTCAGCGTATTTTAGCTCGATGTAAACCCCGAGCTTGTCCTGCCAGTCGCCTATTATCTTGCTTACAACTCCGGCGTCCGAAGTATTGCGGACAAGTATTTCCGCCTCGCCCGGATAGGTGTCGAAAAATTCCTTTGCCATTTCCTTTGTCTCATCCGTTATTTCGTTTTTGTAGAAGTCAAAGGATATTGCCGGATACTGTTCCCTGTAAACTGAATCTGCAACGTACATACTGCCC
Organism: uncultured Ruminococcus sp.; assembly: GCA_902789705.1. Taxonomy (GTDB): domain Bacteria; phylum Bacillota; class Clostridia; order Oscillospirales; family Ruminococcaceae; genus HUN007. The sequence continues at coordinate 4,153 of CADAPI010000139.1, read as the reverse complement.
GGAACTATGCCGTAGGCTACCTTCAGATCATCAGGACATATCTTCTCGATTGCTTTTCTGTCCACAGTCAGTGAAAGAGCCTTTTTGATATCGCCGTTTATCTGAACATCAGGATTGAAAATTATGCCCAGCGATGAAGTCTCGTAACTTTTAACGTCCGTCGCGGTAACGAAGGATTTTTTCTGAGCCGCTCTTGAAACATAAAGATCGGTAACGGAAGCGTCATAGTTTTCAGCCGGCGCACTGCTGTCACGGTCGATATAGAATGTCAGCATGTACGGATAAACTCTGTCCGCCGTTGAATTTTCGTAATTACGCTTCATGTAGATAAGATTGTCACTGCCGTAGGGATCGTAGGACCACTGCGTCATGTAGAAGGCGCCGTTTGAGATAACTGACTCCTCGTCAAGTCCGTAGCGTGCCTTTGTTCCTTCGAAAAAGCGCTTATTGCACGGCATTGCAGGAGCTGTGGTCAGAAGATAGAGAAACTCGGAATTCGGTCTGTCAAGATAGAAAACCAGTTCCGTGTTGTTTACCGCGTAAACACCAAGCTCACTGTAATCCATGTTTCCGTCGATTATTGCACGCGCATTCTGAAGAAAACTGAATTTCTCCCTGTACGGAGACTGCATTACCGGATCAAATATTCTCTTGAAGGCGTAGACGAAATCATGTGCAGTTACCACTCCCTCAGGGCCTGCCTCGCTTCTCCAGTGACAGTCGTCACGGAGTACAAAGCTGTAGCGGAGTCCGTCCTCGGAAACCTCGCAGGACTTTGCAACGCCGTATTCCAGCTTTCCGTTCTGTCCGAAGGTAACAAGTCCCGTGAACATGTTCTGAATTATCATAAGGGAGGAACGGTCCTCGGCAAGCTGAGGATCAAGATTCTTCGGATTTCCGTAGAGAGTATATCTGAAGGAATAGCCCGATCCGTCATCTTCGTCATTGTCACCGCAGGACACGAGCGGGACCGCAAGGAAAAGAGCAAGTACAAGCGCTGCGCCTTTTTTCAGTTTCAGAAATATTTTCAAAATTTTTTGCTCCCTTCTATGTCCGCCGTTGCCGGTATTGCTTTTTAGTATTCTGTTATGGAAACACTGATTAAATTGGAAATCCGGCTTCGACGAATTTCCGAAGGTGGGATTTGCGGGGCTTCGCCCCGAAGCCCCGCGCTGATTTATGAATAAATCAGCGTTTCCTTATCTTACAGCGTATCCGGATTGATCTCCGTAACCACGCCTGATTCAAGGCTTTTTCTGCAGTCGATGATTCGCTGGTTGCTGCTGCCGCGGAATTTAAGCTCTATGCTTTTCAGTTCCTGTATGAACGGACCGTCTATAAGTATGTCCGTGCATTCAAGAAGCTCCATGTATCCGTTGCTTTCATCCGCATTTTCGATGAGATATTCATAGGTGTACCCTGTATAGGTAACGATGTTAAGGTCCGTATCTTTAAGTTCATGTGCAAGTGCTGCCAGAGCCTTCGCCTGACAGAAGGGTTCACCCCCGCTGAAGGTCACACCGTCAAGCAGCGGATTTTTCCTTATCTTTTCAGTGAAAAATGACAAATCTGCGGTCTTTCCGCCGTTAAAATCATGTGTCTGCGGATTGTGACATCCCGGACATCTGTGCGGACAGCCCTGTGTAAATATGCAGAACCTCAGTCCCGGACCGTCAACTATCGAATCGTTGGCGGTACCGGCATATCTTATCTCATTCATTTTCGTCAACGCCGTGCTTTACTCTGTCACGTACTTCGGCCTGCTTTGCGTTGTTGAAACGGTCCACCGTCCCCACAAGGTAGCCTGTTATTCTTCTTATACGCTCGAAATTACGCATGTGCTCGGCTTCGGTACGTCCGCACTTCGGACAGGTGTCGCCGATTATTCCCGTATATCCGCACACAGGATCTCGGTCTACCGGATGGTTTATTGAACCGTATCCTATACCTGATTCCTTCATGCATCTTACCACCTTTTCAAAGGCAGAAAGATTCTGAAGCGGGTCGCCGTCAAGCTCAACGTAGCTTATGTGACCTGCATTTGTAAGTGCATGGTACGGAGCTTCTATTCTTATCTTGTCAAAGGCGCTGATGTGGTAGTAAACCGGTACATGGAATGAGTTCGTGTAGTATTCCCTGTCAGTTACGCCCTTGATAACGCCGTATTTCTTTGCGTCCATTTTTACGAAACGGCCTGAAAGTCCTTCAGCCGGCGTCGCAAGAAGTGTAAAGTTAAGACCGGTCTTTTCACATTCCTCATCAAGCCTCTTACGCATTCTCGTGATTATTTCAAGACCGAGTTTTCTTGAATTCTCGTCTTCGCCGTGATGCTTTCCTGTAAGAGCAACCAGAGTTTCCGCAAGTCCGATGAATCCGACCGACATAGTTCCGTGCTTCAGCACTTCTCCCACTGTATCGTTTTCCCTGAGCTTTTCGGAATCTATCCACACGCCCTGTCCCATAAGGAACGGGAAGTTCTTTACTGTTTTCTGCGCCTGTATCTTGTAGCGGGCCATAAGCTGGTCGATGGAAAGATCCATGTACTTGTCAAGAAGCTCGTAGAACTTCGTAAGATCGCCCTTCGACTTGATGGCAAGACGCGGAAGATTTATGGAAGTAAAGCTTAGGTTGCCTCGTCCTGTAACTATCTCTCTTGACTTGTCGTACACGTTTCCTATTACTCGTGTACGGCAGCCCATGTAGGCAACTTCAGTGTTGTAGTCGCCTTCCTTGTAGTAAGGAAGATTGAACGGAGCGTCTATGAACGAGAAGTTCGGGAACAGACGCTTTGCCGATACACGGCATGCAAGCTTGAAAAGATCGTAGTTCGGATCTTCCTTGTTGTAGTTTATGCCTTCCTTGATCTTGAAGATATGTATCGGAAAGATCGGTGTTTCGCCATTTCCAAGTCCTGCTTCATTTGCAAGGAGTATGTTCTTTATTACCATTCTTCCTTCCGGAGATGTGTCAGTACCATAGTTTATTGAACTGAACGGTGTCTGGGCACCTGCACGGCTGTTCATGGTGTTGAGGTTGTGGATAAGAGCTTCCATTGCCTGGTAAGTCGCCCTGTTTGTTTCTCTGAAAGCTGCTGAAGATGAAAACTCCTGGATCTTTCTTGCATTTTCAGCATCGGTGAGTATCGTGAGCTTTTCGAATTCAGCCTTCTGATATCCGTTATCTCCTGAAAGCACAGGAACAAGACCTGTGTCCGCTTTTATCTCATCTGCGATCTTCTTTGCAGTTTCTGCCGCATTGTCTGAAATACCGAAAAGTTCGAGGCATCGTGCCACGTTCTGAACGTAACGGTTCTTATATGTTTTTCTTACGCCCACTGCCATTGCGTAGTCGAAATTCGGCACGCTCTGTCCGCCGTGCTGATCGTTCTGGTTCGACTGGATAGCAATGCAGGCAAGAGCTGAATAGCTGGCGATATCGTTTGGCTCCCTTAAGAAGCCGTGGCCTGTTGAAAAGCCGTTTTTAAAGAGCTTTATAAGGTCTATCTGGCAGCAGGTAGTAGTAAGCGTAAGGAAGTCAAGATCGTGAATGTGGATATATCCCTTTTCATGGGCCTTGGCGTGTTCGCGTTCGAGAACATACATCTCGTAGAATTCCTTGGCGCTTACAGAGCCGTACTTGAGCATCGTACCCATTGCAGTGTCGCCGTCTATGTTGGCATTTTCACGCTTGATGTCGCTGTCCTTGGCCGACTTGAAGGTAAGATCCTTGAACACCTTCATAAGGCTTGACTTCATTTCCCTTGCGCGTGTTCTTTCGTAACGGTAGAGAATATATGCCTTTGCAGTCTTTGCGTGTCCCTCTTCAATAAGAGTCTTTTCAACAATGTCCTGGACCTGTTCAACAGTAGGTATTGTCCCTCTGAAGTTCTCGTCCATCGACTCGGTTATCCTGCAGGCTATGTCCATGGATTCCTGATAGTCTGATCCTCCCACGGACTGTGCTGCCTTGAATATAGCGTTAGCCATCTTGTCGATATTGAATGTGACCTTTCGTCCGTCTCTTTTTATGATCTTCGTGATCATTTATCCACACTCTCCTTTACAATGAAAAACAATACCAAACACCTGTAAAAGCGTGTCTGGTATTGGTACAATATTCGGTTTTACGTTATTCTAAGGAAACACTGATTAAG
>CADAPI010000138.1:7030-7670 GCA_902789705.1 uncultured Ruminococcus sp. | reverse complement strand
GCATTCAGCTGAAGCGCAGAATTTTGACGCTGTATCAATGACAAACGAGAGCAGCGGACAGACTGTGCTTGAATATAAAAATATAAATATTCCGGTCGGAACACTGACATTCAATGCGTTTTCCGACAAAAAAAGCAAGATCAGCTTTTCAGTGGATATGTCTGATGACACACATTCCGGCGACTACAGATGGGGAGCTGCAAAAGCTGAAGTAATAAACGGAAACAAAAGAAGCCGTACTGTACCATGCAACTTCTCAGGTAAGGTACATGACATCAGATTCGTCTTCAGTACTGAAGAAAACGAAACGGTAACAGTAAGCAGCATAACTGCCAACGAACCGGTGAAGTTCCGTTTTTCAATTATCCGCTTTATGATCATGCTCATGGCTGCATTTGCAGTTTATGCCCTTACATCTGAAAAGCTTCTGTTCAGACCGTATTCAGAAGTGCAGACAGCCACAGACAGAGTGGCAATGGTCTTTACCATATGCCTTGTGGCTTTAGGGCTTTTTATCACCAACATGGCAAGATACAATGATGCCAACCACAGCATTGCAAAGGATTTCGCTCTTGAAGGCGGAAACCAGATAACTCAGGAGATCGTTGATTCATTTGAACACGGCCGTGTGGATATAATG
>CADAPI010000138.1:0-6997 GCA_902789705.1 uncultured Ruminococcus sp. | reverse complement strand
ACCTGTGCTTCTTGTTTTCCTGCCGTATCATCTTCTTACCGGCTACTATTTCCCGTCGGTATGGTCTGTATTCTTCTTCGGAATGTTCGGCATCATCTTCCTTACAAAGTTTTATCTTTGCCTTGCCGATAAGTTTTTCAAAAAGATCAGTGCATCGCTTGTACTCGCAGGATTCCTTATCATGCAGCTTTCATCAGGTATCCTTATCTGCAACATTTCACCTCTATTCTATGAGGTAGCCCAGTCTGCAGGTTTTCTGTGTACAACAGCCGGCGCTTATTTCCTTATCAGTTCCGGTGTTATCGGAGAAGGAAAAATAAACAAGTTCCGCCTTGCAGTTTCCGGCGTATGGCTCAGCCTCGGCGTTCTCAGCCGTCCGACCATCGCAGTTTACTGCCTTGCAGCAATGCTTCTCGTTTATGCAGGAGCTAAAAAGCAGAATGCGCTCTATGATAAAAAGTCCGGGAAGAGCAGATTCATGTTTCTTCTTCCGTACCTTGCAGCTGCACTGGTACCGTACATGGCTATCGGTTCAGTTCAGGCCTGGTACAACGCAGCAAGATTCGGAAATCCGCTTGACTTCGGCATACAGTATTCACTGACTATCAACGACTTTACACAGTCACAGTACCATACTCATTTTGCAGTTGTCGGATTCCTGGCATTTCTTTTCCAGATGCCGGCATTCATTGAAAATTTCCCGTTTTTCAAAGCGGAAAGTATACATCTGTTCAACCCGCAGGGATATTATTTTATTGCTACCGGTTCGGCTCTCGGACTCATCTGGAAAGCACTCCCTGTTGCGGCCTACGGAAAGTCACTCAAGGCTTACCGCCTTTCACAGAACAGTAACAAGCGCCTTTACAGCCTTATTATTCTTGCAGTATGCATCATCTGTCCTTTCGCAGTTATTTTCTCTATCTGGGAAAGCGGATTTGCAGCAAGATACTGTGTTGACTTCATCTGGCAGATGATAACCGGCGCACTTGTCATATGCTTCATCGTTTACGACAACTGTGCGGCAAACACAAAGGTGCATCTAAACAAGCTTATGACTGCATCACTTGCACTCAGCGTAGTGATGAATACAGTTCAGATCTGGTCATACATCGGACCTGAGCAGGGATTCTCTACAGAGTGGCAGGCAAATGTGCTTTCATTTGCAAGACTTTTTGAATTCTGGAAATAATTAAGTTTAAGGAGAAATACAATGACTGAACCTGAAATACTCTACATGGTCGTTCCGTGTTACAACGAAGAGGCCGTGCTTCTTGAAACTTCCTCAAGACTGAAGGAAAAATACATTTCACTTATCGAAAGAAATATGATCTCGAAGGAAAGCCGTATCGTTTTTGTAAACGACGGTTCAAAGGACAGCACATGGGAGATCATCTACGAACTTCATGAATCGGAACCGGAATTTTTCTCCGGCGTCAATCTTGCACACAATGCAGGCCACCAGAATGCGGTTCTTGCCGGACTCATGACAGTTAAGGACATCTGCGACATGGCTATCACGATGGATGCCGACCTTCAGGACGACATAGACACCATTGATGCCATGGTGGAAAAATACTACGACGGCAATCAGGTAGTCTACGGCGTAAGAAATGCCAGGGACACCGATACTTTCTTCAAGCGTTTTACAGCTGAAAGCTTCTATAAATTCATGAAGGTGATGGGTGCAGATGTGGTCTACAACCATGCTGACTTCCGTCTCATGAGCAAACGCGTGCTTGCAGAGCTTGCAAACTTTAAGGAAGTGAACCTCTTTCTCCGCGGAATGGTACCGCTTATCGGTTTCAAGAGCTGCAGTGTTTACTACGAAAGACATGAACGTTTTGCCGGCGAAAGCAAGTATCCCCTCAAGAAAATGCTTGCCTTTGCAGTGAACGGTATTACATCTTTCAGCACAAAGCCGCTGAAGCTTATTACAACTCTCGGAAGCATAATGTCGTTTATAAGTATAGTCGCATTTATCTGGGCTTTCGTAGTCAAAATAATCGGCCATTCCGAAAAGGGCTGGTCAAGTACACTCTGTTCCATATGGCTCATCGGCGGTCTTCAGCTGCTGTGCCTTGGTATAATCGGTGAATATGTCGGTAAGATCTATGCTGAAGTAAAGCAGAGACCGAGATATATCATTGACAAATTCATAAATAAGTAAAAAGGAGAATGATTCAATGGATAACAGACCACGTTCGCGTGAAAAAAATGTTACTTCCGGCGGAAGCGGCGCTCACAGAAGAGGAGACGGGCTCGGAACAGGACCGGTAGGTTCTTCTGGCAGTTTTTCTTCCCACAGCGGCGGATCGTCGACATCAAGAAAAGTGATCACAAGAGGCGGAATAGGCCTTCCTGTCTTACTCATTGCAGGTTATTTACTGCTTAAGTTTTTAGGCGGTTCAGGCGGCGGTATCGATGTTTCCGATCTTATGGGAGGAAACAACGGCATCATGGATTCATTTGTAAGTTCCGGAAGCGGCTCAGGCAGCGTCGGTTACTCAGCTGACTACTCTGCAGTTGATACTTCCGTAGCAGCAGGATCACGTGAAAAGAGAACAAACATTCTCGGAAACGGCGCTGACCAGGTTACTCTTATGGTATATATGTGCGGTACCGACCTTGAGTCCAAGTACGGCATGGCAACAAACGACCTTCAGGAAATGGCTTCCGCAAAGTTCGGTGACAATGTAAACGTAATTGTCTACACGGGCGGATGCAGAGGCTGGAAAACAAACGGTATCAGCAGCTCATCAAACCAGATCTACAAGGTAGAGAGCGGCGGCATCAGATGCCTCGAAAAGAACATGGGCACAGGTGCCATGACTGATCCTGAAACACTTACTTCATTTATCAAATACTGTGCTCAGAATTATCCGGCTAACAGAAACGACCTTATTCTCTGGGATCACGGCGGCGGATCAGTTTCAGGCTACGGCTACGACGAGATCAACAGAAACAAGGGTTCAATGGATCTTTCAAAGCTTGACTCAGCACTTAAGAACGGCGGAGTAACTTTCGACTTCATCGGATTTGACGCATGCCTTATGGCTACTGCTGAAACAGCATTCGTGGCTGAAAAGTATGCAGACTATCTTATCGCATCTGAGGAAACAGAACCGGGTATCGGCTGGTACTACAAGAACTGGCTCACAAGTCTCGGCGACAATCCTTCAATGTCAACACTCGACATCGGCAAGAATATCGTTGACGACTTTGTAAGTACATGTGCATCACAGTGCCGCGGTCAGAAGACAACTCTTTCAGTTATCGACCTTGCCGAGTTCATCAACACTGTTCCTTCAAAGATGAGCGGTTTTGCCCAGTCAGTAAGTACAGAACTTAAGAACAAGAACTACAAGCAGATATCAGACGCAAGATACAACACAAGAGAATTTGCCCAGAGTTCAAGAATAGACCAGGTTGACCTTGTTCACCTCGCAAACAACATCGGTACTCCTGAAGCAAAGGAACTTGCTTCAGTTCTCAAGAGTGCCGTTAAGTACAACCAGACATCAAGAGAAATGACTGAAGCCTACGGCGTATCGATCTACTTTCCTTACAAGGCAGCTTCAAAAGTCGATTCCGCTTGTAACACAATGAACAAGATCGGTATGGACAATGACTATGCAAGCTGTATCAGACAGTTCGCAAGCCTTGAAACCAGCGGCCAGATCGCAGCAGGTGGTTCAGCAGCCGGTTCACCGGTGTCATCACTTCTCGACAGCTTCATGCCTTCAGGATCAGACATTGCTTCACAGCTCATGTCCGGCGGCTCCGGTTCACTTGTGAATTCACTTCTCGGAAGCCTTACAGGCGGTTCAGTAGCAGGACTTGATCTTTCAAACATCGACTTCATGAAGGAAATGCCGATGTCTGATGAAGATACTACAAACTATCTTTCAGCAAACATGATCGACACGAACAACCTCATCTGGAAAAATTCCGGTGACAAGTACACTATCTCAATGTCAGAAAGCCAGTGGGCACTTGTTCATGAACTTGACAAGAACATGTTCTACGATGACGGAAGCGGATACATAGATCTCGGAACTGACAACGTATTCGACTTTACAGATGCCGGTGACCTCGTTGCTGATACCGACAAGACATGGGTATCCATCAACGGCCAGCCTGTTGCGTACTATCACACTGATACAACAGACGACGGTAAGAATTTCACAGTTTCCGGTTACGTTCCTGCATTCCTCAACGGTGAAAGAGTAAACCTGATACTTGTTTTCGAGGACGGCAAAAACGGATTCATCGCAGGCGCTTCAACAGACTACATTGACGGTGAGACAGATGCAGTTGCCAAGAACCTTACCGAACTCAAAGCCGGCGATGAGCTTGATTTCGTCTGCGACTATTACACATACGACGGAAAATATGTTGATTCCTTCTACTTCGGCGAAAAGATGACAGTAACTTCAGATATGAAGGTAAGCGATACAGTTGTAGGCGACGGCGCAGTCAAGGTGCTCTACAGATTCACTGACATCTACAACCAGGAATACTGGACAGAAGCTATTGATGTAAAATAAAAAACACTTGACATAACCTTGATTTAATGTTATTATATTATTTGATTGTGGGCGGCCATAGGTTCGCCCTTGTTTTTTTACAGGAAGGAACTGCGATTATTATATGAAATTCAATGAACTGCATTTGACAGAAGAAGTACTCAGAGCCATCGAAGACATGGGATTCAGTGAAGCAACTGAGATACAGGCCAAAAGTATCCCGCTTATCCGTACAGGTAAGGACGTGATCGGTAAATCAAATACCGGTACAGGAAAGACGGCTGCATTTGGTATCCCGGCCATCGAAAGTATATCATACGAGAAAAAAGGCGTTGAAGTGCTCATTCTCTGCCCGACAAGAGAACTTGCAATGCAGGCCTGCGATGAGATAAAGAAATTCTCAAAATACATGGGATGGGTAAAACCGTGTGCTGTTTACGGCGGCGCAAGCATGGACAGACAGATACTCGACCTTAAGAAGGGTGCCAACATCGTTGTCGGTACTCCGGGACGAGTAATGGATCACATGAGAAGGCGCACGATAAAGCTCGAAAACCTTAAGATGATCATTCTCGACGAAGCCGATGAAATGCTTAACATGGGCTTCCGTGAGGACATCGAGACCATCCTTCAGCAGATACCGGAGGAAAGACAGACAATAATGTTCTCTGCTACAATGCCTCCGGCTATTATGGCTATCACAAACCAGTACCAGAACGATCCTGAACTTATAAAGATCGACCAGAAGTACAGAACTGTTGATACGATAGAACAGTACTATTTCGACATCCCGGCCGGCATGAAGACTGAAGCAATGCAGTATCTTCTCATGGCGTATGAACCGAAGGCTTCAATGATTTTCTGCAATACCAAGAAGATGGTAGATGAACTTACCGATGCTCTTACAGCAAAGGGATTCAAGGCTGCCGGCCTTCACGGTGATATGAAGCAGCAGCAGAGAAGCTTTGTAATGGACAAGTTCAAGTCAGGCAGAATAAACATTCTTATCGCAACTGACGTAGCCGCACGAGGAATCGACGTAAGCGGCGTTGACGTGGTGTTCAACTACGACCTCCCGCAGGACAACGAATACTACATCCACCGTATAGGCAGAACAGGACGTGCCGGAAAATCGGGTACTGCATACACTCTCATAAGCAACAGAAAGCAGATATATGATCTCCGCGCACTTTCAAGATATATAAAGACCGAGATACAGGAAAAGGAACTTCCGCAGCGCAGCCAGATAATTGAATCGAAGATGCTGAAGGTGGTTTCAAGGATCCAAGCTGCATCAGAGCAGCCTCTCCGTGAGGAAGCTGAGGTCATCCTCAATATCCTTACAAAGGAAGGCTACTCGGTTGAAGAGATCGCAGGTATTCTTATTAATTTAAGACTGAACAAGGAACTTAAGAACATTCCTGAATTCGAGATCCCGAAGGTTGTCAAGAAGGAAAAGGCAAGACCAGTGGGCGGCGGTCAGAAGCTTACAAAGGACAAGGCTGTCAAGATCGAGATATCAGCAGGAAAGTTAAGCAGAATTGCTCCGAACTTCATTCTCGGTGCGCTTGTTGAAGCAACAGGCATGCAGGGAAAGAGCTTCGGAAAGATAGATATTTACGACAAGTACTCAACAGTTGAGGTTCCGATAGCTGATGCCGAATTCATCGTTGATGCTCTCGACAATACCAAGATAAACGGCAGAAAGGTATCTGTAAAGCTCTGCGAAAAGCAGCAGTCAGAAAAGAGGGAACAGCGCCACGGCGGAAGCGGATCTTCAAGAAGAGGCGATCATCACGGCAGAAGAAAACCTCAGGGCTACGAACGTCGTAAAAGAAAGTAATGTTTTTTAAGTAAACACTGATTAAATCGGAAATCCGGCGAAGCCGGATTTCCGGAGGTGGGATTTGCGGGGCTTCGCCCCGGAGCCCCACGCTGATTTATGAATAAATCAGCGTTTCCTTAAGTGAAGGGGAAAGGAAGTTTCCTCCTATGTGTTTTCACATTAAAATAAAAGGAGTGCTTTTGAATGGCAAACAATAAGAAGAGAAAACCAAGAAAAGTAAACAGTGTAAAGCCAGCAAACACTGTAAATACTAAAACTGAAAATGCAAACAGCGCTGCAGAAAGACCGGCTTACGGCTACAGCAGCAGTACTTCAAACAAAAGCATGGTTTTAAGAGTACTTATCCTTGTCGTTGCAGGACTCATGTTCCTTCTCTTCTTACTCTTCAGATCTGTAAGAGTATACAGTGAGAAAGGCAAAGACCATTTCACTTTACTTGGAATATGTCTGATAAAAACAAAGGACGAAAGCCTTATATTAACTGTATCTCAGGAACTTTGGGAGAAGGCCGAGACTACACATTTCCGCTTCCGCTTCACAAGAGTCTTCTGTGCTCTGCATAAGCAGGATTCTGTCTACATTCATTTCCCTGACGAACAGGTCAGAAAATGTACTCTGGAAAGAA
>CADAPI010000137.1 GCA_902789705.1 uncultured Ruminococcus sp. | reverse complement strand
TAGAGCGAATTGGCGAACAGAGCGGCTTCCTCACCGCCGGCACCGCCTCTTATTTCTATAATAACATTCTTTTCATCGTTAGGATCTTTCGGAAGAAGAAGTATTCTGAGCTCATCGGTAAAACGTTCGATGTTTTCCTTCTGTTCCTCGAACTCCATCTGAGCCATTTCCTTCATTTCGGCATCAAGTCCGCCTGCATCAAGCAGTTCCTTTGCCTCTTCAAAATTCTTCTTAGCGTTAAGGTACTCATGATATTTCTCGACTACCGGCGTAAGAGTTTTGTACTCTTTCATAAGCGATGTATAAAGTTCAGTATTGCTTATTACAGTCGGGTCTGATAATTTCTGATTTATTTCATCAAATCTCTGTGAAGTAAACTTTAGCTTGTCAAACATTAATTATTATTCCTTTATAAGTTTTGATTTTTCAGTATTTTCCCTGATAACGCTTTTTATCTTGCTTTCTATTTTGCTGCGCGGTACCATGAATTCTCTTGAACATCCAGTGCATCTGAGCCTGAAATCGGCTCCGGATCTGATAACGAAGAACTCGTATTTTCCGCACGGATGCGGTTTTTTCATTACAAGTATATCGCCCGGCTGAACATCCATAGTACCACTCCTTTCCGAGCATGTGCACATTATATTATAAACTATTTTTTCAAATTAAGCAATAATAAAAACAGAAATTTTAATTGTGAATAATAAAAAAATATCTTCATTATTTGTACTTTACAAGAAAGATCATTTATGTTATAATGATAAGTGTTCTGTCTGAACACAGAAAAATAAGAATGTTTTTATTGAGGAGAAAAAATGAACGAAAATGAAAAGTACCTCAACGTAACTCTCACCAATGCCAGAGAGGAACATGAGGACGAACAGATCAGTATATCAATAGTAGGAATACTGAGAAATCTCAGAAGATTTTTTGCTTTATGGCTTGCGATCACTATCATTGCTTCTGTACTTGCTCTGGTAGGAACTGCACTTGTAAAACGTGACAGCTATAAAAAGACTGTTTCACTTGTAAGCTTTACCTTCAATGGTATAGAAGAAGGTCTCGATCCTAAAGGCAATACATTCGACATAAACACACTGAAAAGCCCGCAGATAATTGAAAGCGCTCTCGATGAGCTCGGCATTCCGGCTGACAAACTTGAAGATATAAGAAAGAACATCTCATTTGAAGCTATCAGACCGGAAGAAGAAGTTGAAAGACTTACAGCTTACAAGAACATCTTCGATGCCGGCACAGGCAACTCAATGAACGCTATCGGTGAGCTTCTCAAAACAAATGCTTATCCTTCAACTTATAAAGTATACTTTGACTATGCTCCGACAGGACTTACAGATACCGAAGCTGCTTCAGTTCTTAACACTATGCTTGAATGCTACAGCGAATACTTTATGGAAGCCTATGGTTACAACAAGTCACTCGGTAGTTCACTTGCAGCCCTTGACTACAAGGATTACGACTACGCAGAAGCTATCGACGTATTCGACGACGCACTCAACAAGATCTCATCTTATGTAAGTCAGGTAGAAAAAACAGAGATCCAGAACGGTTCCTCAACAAACTCAAACCGTTTCCGTTCATCTGATACAGGCTACACATTCCCTGACCTTTCAGAAACTATAAGTACATTAAGAACTATCGATCTCGAAAGAATTTCTTCCTACGTTACAATAAACACTATTACAAAGGACAAGGACACACTCCTTACAAACTACACTTATCAGGTAGAACTTCTTGAAAGACAGAAGGCAGTTTACTCTGACTCTCTTGCAACTATCAACGCTTCAATAGCAGGCTACCAGAAGAACACAGTAATGATCTACGGTTCAGATACTGACGAAAAGAGAAACATGACTGCTACACAGGCATCTGAAGAGTATGACAATCTCTTCAGAAAGAAGGAACAGATCCAGTCTGATCTTTCAGAAACAATTCAGAAGATCAATCTTTACAACAAGAGGATCGAACGTCTCAATTCCTCAACAGCTGTTAATTCAGCTGCCAAGAAGGCTAAGGTTGAAGACGATCTCGAAAAGCTCGACAAGCAGATCAAGGAACTCATCGATCTTGTAAACAGAACAACCGATGACTTCTACAGAACTGTTGTATTCTCAAAGGCTTACAACATACTTGTTCCTGCAAATTCATCAAACAGCAATTCAGCTACAAGAGCTCTTACAGACGCTGTAATGCCGATCGCTATTGCTGACGCTATCATCTTCGTAATTTACTTTGCTGTTGCATTCGTTCTTTCATGTATTGAAGAATACGCAAAGGAAGACCACGAAAAGAAGAACAAGAAGGAAAAGGAACCTGAAGCTGCGGCAAACTGATAAAAATCTCATCCCCGGTCTTAAAAAGGACCGGGGATCATTTTTTTGTGTTGACATACTTTCAGAATGTATTGTATAATTATTTTGTATGAACTAACGTATCAGCGTTTTCCTGATCATTACCCGTTTAATATTACAGGAGAAGAGAAAAATGAATTTTAAAGAAACAGTTGATTATCTTTCATCAGCAGAACAATACGGAATTGTCCCGGGACTCGACAGTATAAAAAGGCTCTGCCGAAAGCTGGGCGATCCTCAGGATACTCTTAACATAATTCACATAGCAGGTACTAACGGCAAGGGATCTGCAGGCGCATTTCTTGACAGCATTCTCAGACAAGCCGGTTATAAGACCGGGCGGTACATTTCCCCTGCTGTTATGGATTATCTTGAAAAGATCCAGTACTGCGGGAGAAACATTGCTGAAAAGGAATATGCCGAAACAGTATCGAAAGTAAAAAAAGCTGCGGACGAAATAGTATCGGAAGGATTTCCGCATCCAACAGTTTTTGAACTTGAAACTGCAGCTGCATTCTGCTTTTTCGCGGCACACGACTGCGATCTCGTGCTCATCGAAGCCGGAATGGGCGGACGCACTGATGCAACAAACGTAATAAGCAGCAGTGAGCTTTCGATAATCACATCAATAAGTCTTGAACACACAAAATTTCTCGGAAGCACTATTGAACAGATAGCGGCTGAAAAAGGCGGCATTATAAAACAAGGCGGAAGCGTACTGACACTTATGCAGAATCAGGCAGTGACAGGCGTTCTGACAGACATTTGCAAAAAGCAGAATGCAGATCTGACAATTACTATGATCTATAACATTTCAGACTACAGCTTTTCCGGATCTGCCCAGACATTTACCTATCAGGACCTTAAAGATCTTAAAATACATCTTCTCGGAAAATTTCAGACTGAAAACGCTGCCTTAGCTGTGGATGCCTGCCGTATACTTAACGACAAGGGGTACGTCATCAATGAGAGAAGCATCCGCAAAGGTCTTGAAGACGCAAGATGGCCCGGCAGATTTGAAGTGATAAGAGAATCCTCGCCTATGTTCATCATTGACGGAGCTCACAATGTATCAGCTGCCAAAAGGCTCAGGGAAACAATTGACATATGTTTTACCGAACGACATATAACATATATAATGGGGACTTTCAAGGACAAGGAATATTCCGAAATTGCAAGATACACTACCAAGCGTGCAGACATGATCTATACTGTCAGCACCGAAGGAAAACGCGGTCTCGATGCTGAAAAGCTTGCCGAAGCAGTGAAGCCTTATAACAGCAATGTAAAAGCTGTTTCATCAGTTGAGGAAGCCGTTTCAAAATGCTTTGAAGATAACTGTGACATCGTTATAGCCTTCGGCTCACTGTCATTCCTTAGAAAAGTAAAAGACTGCGTAAACGGAGCAAAAAATAAATGAATCTAAAATACCAGAGGATCTTAAAGAACAGATCCTATATTACCCTTATAAAAAGCGTTGAAAGCAAAGAAAGAAACAGGTTTTTCTGCCGTCACGGCATGGAGCACCTTATCGCTGTAGCCAGAATTGCGTATATTATTTCACTGGAAGAACAGAGCGAAATACCGAAAGATCTCATCTACGCTGCTTCACTTCTTCATGATATAGGCAGAGCCGAAGAATATGAAACCGGACGCTCACACAACGAAGCCGGTGCCGAAAAAGCTGAAGCTATTCTGCTTGAATGCGGTTATTCTGATGATGAGATAAAAGAAATAACCGCCGCTATACGTACACACGGTCACGACGGATATCCCGAAAAAGCATCTGCTCTTGAAAGACTTCTGTGTACGGCGGACAAGCTTTCCCGCACATGCTTTAACTGTCCAGCTCACGAGGAATGTAACTGGAATGCAGATAAAAAAAACGAAACGCTGTTTTACTGAAAATGTGCCGGCCGGGTAACATTATCACGTAAACTAACAGTTACCCGGAAAGCAGAAACAGTTCTGCTGAACCCGGAACAGCAAATACTCCAAGGAAGTGCATACACTATGATCATCGGAAACAAAAACTTTGAAGGACACACCTACATAATGGGCATACTTAACGTTACCCCTGATTCATTCTCGGACGGAGGAAAGTTCAATTCCATTGATGCCGCCCTTAAACGTACTGAACAGATGATAGCCGAAGGTGCTGACATTATCGACATAGGCGGAGAATCCACAAGACCGGGTTATGTACACATAACACCGGAAGAAGAGACAGAAAGGGTCTGTCCGGTAATCGAAAAGATAAAAGCTAACTTTGATGTACCGATATCAGTTGACACCTACCATTACCAGACTGCGGAAGCTGCAGTAAAATCAGGAGCCCACCTTATAAACGACATCTGGGGATTCAGATACGATAACGGAGAAATGGCTGAAGTTGCCGCAAAGTACGGCGTTTCAGTATGTCTTATGCACAACAGAAAAATTGCTGAATACGACGACTTTTTAAATGATGTCGTAAGTGATCTTGCTGAAAGCATCAGCATAGCTGAAAAAGCCGGTATTGACAGAAAGAACATTCTCACTGACCCTGGTATTGGTTTTGCCAAAAGCTTTGAACAGAATCTTGAACTTACAAATCACCTTGAAGTCCTCGACAGACTGGGACTTCCGGTACTTCTCGGCACATCAAGAAAATCAATGATCGGGCTTGCTCTTGATCTTCCTTCTGAAGAGAGAGTTGAAGGTACTCTTGTTACGACCGTTATCGCAGTGCAGAAAAACTGCCTGTTTGTCCGGGTTCATGATATTAAGGAAAACAGACGCGCAATCACAATGACAGAAAAGATCATGGGAAAGATATAAAATATGGATATTATAAAAATAAAAAATCTCGAAGTATTCTCAAACCACGGTGTTCTTAAGGAAGAAAATGTTCTGGGACAGAAATTTCTCATTTCCGCTGACATTTATCTTGATACACGGGAAGCCGGAACCACCGACGACTTAAACAAATCAGTGAACTATTCTGAGATCTGCCATCTTGTAAAGAACATAATGGAGAGCAATACTTTCAAGCTTATAGAAACAGCGGCAGAAAAACTCGCAACCGCCATACTTCTCGAATACAGCCTTATAAAAAAGATAGTTCTCGAAGTCAAGAAACCGTGGGCCCCTATACTTCTTCCGCTTGAATACGTAAGCGTAACTGTAGAAAGAAAATGGCATAAGGTATTTCTTTCCCTTGGTTCAAACATGGGTGACAGAGAAAAATATCTTAATGATGCGGTTGAATTTTTAAAGGATGACAAATACTGCCGTGACATTAATGTTTCGTCATTTATTGAAACTGAACCATACGGCAACACTGAGCAGGACAGTTTCATCAACTGCTGTGTAAGTCTTGAAACTCTTTACTCACCTCATGAACTTCATGAAGTTACTTCACAGGCCGAGAAGAATGCCGACAGAAAAAGGTTGGTCCACTGGGGACCGAGAACTCTTGATGTAGATATTGTTTTATTCGATGATCTGATAATGCACGATGAAACGCTTACTATTCCGCATATTGATATGGCAAACAGAGAATTCGTTCTGAAACCTCTTGCAGAACTTGATCCGTACGCTGTGAATCCTGCACTCGGAAAAACAGCTGTCGCAATGCTTGCGGATCTTAAAAAGTCATGACAATAATTGCATGTGCCGACATGGAATGGGGAATCGGACGCGACGGTGGTCTGCTTTTTAATATTCCGGAAGACATGGAATTTTTTAAAACCGCCACCAGAGGAAAAACAGTGGTAATGGGACGTAAAACTTTCGAATCGTTACGGATAAAACCTCTACCGGGAAGAAGAAACATTGTACTTACAAAAAGCGAAAGTTTCTCTTTTGAAGGCACTGAGACTGCACACTCATTAACTGAACTGTTCTCACTTCTTGAAAACACACCGAAAAACGATGTTTTTGTTATCGGCGGTTCAAATGTATACAGACAGCTTCTGAAATACTGTGATACGGCACTGATCACAAAGGTATCTGCTTACGGAAAAGCTGACAGTTTCATTGCCGATTTCGATAAACTTTCAGACTGGAAAACTGAATGTGCCTCAGAGATAATGGACAGTAACGGAATCAAATTTCAGTTTGTAAAATACGTAAGGAATTACCCCTGATCTAATCATCTGATCAGAACGATATTAAAGAACAAGCTCCGGCTAAACAGAATTTATCATGTTTAGCCGGAGCAGTTTTATTTTGTATTCTACAGTACCGCTAATTTAACTGTACTGCAAGATTCAACTTATTTAAAACGAATATCAAGTTTATCCTGATATTCTCAGACGGTCTTGCCGTACTTTTTAAGAAGATTCTCCATATTCTCATGAAGAATTAGTTCACGTTCCTCAGCTGTAAGAGGAAGCTTATTAAAAAGTTCAAGTTCATCGCTCATATTCCACATCGGGAAATCAGTACCAAAAAGAATATGATCTGCACCAAATGAATCGACCATGTATCTTACTTCATCAGGAGTAAGCTTGTAAAGTGAACTTGATGTGTCAACATAAACATTTCTGCCCTTGTATGCTTCAGGAGTTCTTTCCCATTCTGACCAGCCGCCGAAATGTGAAGCAATTACGTCAAGGTTCGGAAAAAGATCCATTACTTTTGCCATCTTCTCAGGCTTAGACCATCCTGTACGGTAATCACCTGTGTGGAACAGTACAGGCATTTTTCCTTCAGCAGCGCAAAGG
>CADAPI010000136.1 GCA_902789705.1 uncultured Ruminococcus sp. | reverse complement strand
AAACCTCTCTTCTGGCAGCAGCATCTATTATAGACAATATTGACACAGAAGAATACGAGACGATATGCATAGGCATTACAAAGAAAGGAAGATGGCTTTACTATCCGGGTACCAGCGAAGATATACGCAACGATACATGGCATGAAAATCCGGACTGTACATCTGTAGTCATCTCACCTGATCCTAACAGAAAGGGTATAATCAAAATCGAGGACGGTGAGGTATCTGTTTACCGCGTTGACGTAATCTTCCCGGTACTCTACGGAAAGAACGGCGAAGACGGTACAATTGCAGGTATACTGAGAACTTCAGGAATTCCTTTTGTGGGAAGCGATCTTATGGCATCTGCAGCCTGCATGGACAAGACTTACACAAGAACGGTCCTCGGATATAACGGATTTAAAACTTCAAACTGGAGAATGATGTCCAGAAACGATCTTCCGGATCTTGACGAGAAGTGTAACGAATACTGTGACGAACTTCAGTTCCCGATCATCGTAAAACCGGCAAACTTCGGTTCTTCAGCCGGAATAGGCATGGCAGTGGACTTTGAATCACTGAAATACGCAGTAAAGATGGCGCTCACACAGGACGAAAAGGTAGTTGTTGAAGAATTCGTCGAAGGTGAGGAACTTCAGGTGGCTGTCATCGGATATGACAATATCAACGTATCAGCACCTGGCGAAGTAAGGATCGAACGTGACGGAACAGACTTTAATTCAGGCACAGAAAACGCAGAATTCATAATTCCTGCAGATCTTCCTGATTACACTGCAGCTCAGATAAGCGAAACAGCAGCTGATGTTTACAGACTCATGGGCTGTTCAGGCATGGCACGAATCGATTTCTACCGTAATTATGAAGGCGAGATAATCATAAGCCAGATAAATCCGGTACCGGAGATCTCACCGGACAGTATGTTTGTAAAGCTTATGGAAGCTGAAGGATACTCTTTCACAGAGCTCATAAGTCTTCTTCTTATCCAGGCGATAGATGACTATGACGGAAAGTCGGTGTGCTGATGGCGGGAAAGAAAAGCGGTAAAAAGTTCATGGTCCCTGCGATCATAACGATGACCTGCGTTCATGACGATGATGCGATCAATGAATCAGGCGATTTTGAACTTACCACCAAGGGCATTTTTTCACGCGAAGGCGACAAATACTGTATAAGCTACGAGGATTCTGAAGCTACAGGTTTCGAGAATTCAACTACGGTCATTGAAGTAACCGGTACAGGAAATGCATCTGTAAGACGTGAAGGCGAGGCTCCTTCCGAGCTTGTGCTTGAGGTTGAAAAAAAGCATCATTGTCACTACGGAACACCGTTCGGCAGCCTTATGCTCGGAGTCTATACGAAATCGATCGACAACAGGCTGAGCGATGAAGGCGGAAAGCTTGAAATGTGTTATGTTATCGACTCTAACGGAGCTTTTGTTTCGGAGAACTGGATAAGCCTTTCAGTCAAAACTGAAACAGTATAACGCTTGTGAAAAATACACAAAAAACCATGAAAAACGCATAATTGTTAATAGTTTGTTCACAATTGCACTCCAAAAATGTGGTACAATCTCTAAGGAGCAGTGTGCGCAAAAATCAAAAATTGTAATTTTGAAAATAAGATCATATGAATATAATAAATATCAGAAAGGAATAATGTTATGGCTAACAGATTATTTCAGGGTTTGATCCATCAGATGAATGAAACTGTAGGAGCGACAATAGGCGTTGTTGACGAAACAGCATCTATCATTGCATGCAGCGACTTTACCAAGATCGGTACAACAAACGAATTCGTTTCACTCGATCTTAACGACTCATCTGAAATTTTTATCCGTGACGGCTACACATACAAGCCGTTTGGCTCAAACATCAAGCCTGACTATGCAGTTTTCGTGGAAGGAACAGATGACACAGCTGCAAAGTATGCAAGCATTCTTGCAATCACACTTACAAACATCAAGCAGTATTACGATGAAAAATACGACAGAAACAACTTCATCAAGAACGTAGTTCTCGACAACGTTCTTCCTGGTGATATTGTTATCAAGGCAAGAGAACTTCACTTCAATGCTGAAGTAAGCCGTGTTGTTCTTCTCATCAGAATCGTTTCTGCAAATGACATCTCAGCTTATGATGTTATCCAGAATCTCTTCCCTGACAAGAGCAAGGATTTCGTTTTCAACATCACAGAAACAGATATCGTTCTCGTTAAGGAACTCAAGAACGCTATCGATTCAAAGGATCTTGAAAAGCTCGCGCGTTCAATCGCAGACACACTCAGCGGTGAATTCTATACAAGAGTAAACGTTGGTATCGGTAATCCTGTAGTAGGCGTTAAGGAACTCGCTCGTTCATTCAAGGAAGCTCAGACAGCTCTTGAAGTAGGTAAGGTATTCGACACAGACAAGGTTATCGTAAGCTACGACAACCTCGGTATCGCAAGACTCGTTTACCATCTCCCGACAACACTCTGCGAAACATTCCTTCACGAAGTATTCAAGAGAGGCAGCATTGAGTCACTCGATCACGAAACACTCTTTACAATCCAGCGTTTCTTCGAGAACAACCTCAACGTTTCTGAAACATCAAGAAAGCTCTTCGTTCACAGAAACACACTTGTTTACAGACTTGAAAAGATCAAGAAGCTCACAGGTCTTGACCTCCGTGAATTCGATCATGCGATCATCTTCAAGATTGCTCTCATGGTAAAGAAATATTTATCAGCAAATCCTGTAAAGTTCTGATGAAAATAATCACAGTGAACAGAGGCGGTGTATCATTTGGTAGATCTTAAAAATGTATGTGTCGCATACAACAAGGGGCACAACGTTATCAACGGGATAGACATCCATATTGATGACGGTGACTTCACATTTATTGTTGGTGCGTCAGGTGCAGGAAAAAGTACGCTTATTAAGCTCCTTCTGAAGGAAGTTGATGCCTGTGACGGTACAGTCATGGTAAACGGCTTTAACTTAAGAACTCTGAAGAAAAGCAGAGTACCTAAGTTCAGAAGAACAATAGGCGTTGTATTTCAGGATTTCAGACTGATTCCTTCAATGACAGTATATGAGAACATTGCGTTCGTTCTTCGTGTTATTAATGCACCAAGATCATATATCAAGAAGCGAGTTTCCTATGTTATAGGACTGGTCGGACTTCAGGATAAAATGAAGTCTTATCCTAACGAGCTTTCGGGCGGTGAGCAGCAGCGTGTTGCTCTTGCAAGAGCTCTTGTTAATGACCCTAAGCTTCTCATAGCAGACGAACCTACGGGTAACGTCGATCCTGAACTTTCTCAGGAAATCGTAGGCCTTCTCAAGGCTATAAATCAGTGCGGCACAACTGTCGTAATGGTTACTCACGAACATGAACTCGTCAAGCATTTCGGCGGCCGTCTTATCAACATCAATCAGGGTACAGTAATCTATGATGATGTTATCGACGGCGACGCGGAAACAGAAACTTCTGACGAAACAATTTAAGGAGTGATTTTTCATAGGCAGTTTATTTTACCTTATCGGACAGGGATTTAAAAACATCTGGCATAACAGAGTAATGGGTATTGCAACTTTCTGTGTTCTTATGGTATCTCTGCTTCTGGTCGGCGTATCTTCGCTTTTCGTTATGAATATCGAGATACTTTTAGGCTCCATTGAAAATAAGAATGAACTTGTCCTTTTCCTTAAGGACAGCGTTACGGAAGAAATGCTGCCGGATGCCCAGAAACAGATCAGCGCACTTCCTAACATAGCAAGCGTTAAGTACTATCCTAAGGAAGAGGCACTTGAAAACTATATCGCACAGATGAAGGAGTACGAAGAGGTTTTCGACTCAATCAGAGATGACAATCCTCTGCCGAATGCGTTCAACATCAGCATTGCAGATACTTCAAAAATGACTGATACTGTAAAGGCACTGAATGCATTTGATTTTACTGAAAAAGTAAAAGCTCCTACAGAATTTGCACAGATCCTCACCCGATTAAGAAAAGTAGTGTTTATTACATCGATAGCGCTTCTTACAGCACTCATCATAGTATCTCTTATCATGATCTCGAATTCAACGAGAGCCAGTGTTTACGCAAGAAGACGAGAGATCAACATCATGAAGTATGTTGGCGCTACCAATTCATTCATACGTATGCCGTTTTTCTTTGAAGGCCTGTTCACCGGATTTGTTTCAGGTGTCGGCGCTTATGTGGTAACATATTACGGTTATACAACTCTGATGGATATAATCACAAACAACATTGCGTTCTGGGAGACCATCGGTGTTTCAGAACCTCTTCCGTTCAGCCAGATAAAGTACACGATGCTTGCGATCTATCTCTGCATAGGTGCTGTCATCGGTGCACTGGGAAGTGTGATCAGTACTACAAAGCATCTTCAGGTATAATAACGGAAACGCTGATATGCAGTCAGCGTTTTCAGAGCAGAATTTGTATCATGCCAGCAGTTTTCTGCTGGCATGATTTTTTCAGGAGAAAGAATCATGAATGGGAATAAACTTAATAAAAGTGTCATGATCGCTGTTGCCTGTACGGCTATGCTTACGTTTTCGGCAACATATTCTGTAATGAAGTACAGTGATCTGAAAAAACTGAAGGAATTTCAGCTGCTGGCAGAAGCTGAAAACATAATTGCAAAACACTTTTACTACGACGCATCTGACAGTGAAAAGCTTATTGATTCAGCTGTCGGCGGATATGTTTCAGCGCTGGAAGATCCTTATTCAAGATACCAGAGCATAAAGCAAACGGAGGAACGAAGTGAAAGTCACTCCGGTCTTAAAACCGGAGTCGGTATAACCGTTCTTAACCGCGAAGACGGATATATGGAAGTCGTTGAGGTCAATCCGAAGACTCCGGCAGAAAAAGCCGGTATGCAGTCCGGAGATATAATCAAAAAACTCGATGGCAGCGACGTGAAGGATATGGGTTATGAAGAGGCGGTAAACGTAATCAAAACCGGTGAGGTCGATTCAGTTATCAGGATAACCGTTGAACGTGAAGGAAATATCATCGACTTTGACGTAAAACGTGAAAAGATCGATATAATTACGGCAACTTCCGAAATGATAGATAACATCGGACTCATAAAAATAAGCCAGTTCAATGACAAGACTCCTGAACAGGTAAAGAGCTGTTTTGATGACTGTGTGGAAAAAGGCGCGAAGGGAATTATTTTTGATGTCAGAAACAACGGAGGCGGTCTCGTAAGTGCCGTTGAGAAGTGCCTTGATCCGCTCCTTCCGGAAGGAAAGATAGCAGTTGCCATCTATAAGGATGGAAAGGAAGAGACGATAGTCACCTCTGATGCCGAAGAAACGGATATGCCGATGACAGTTCTTATGAACGGAAATTCTGCAAGCGGTGCTGAGCTGTTTGCGGCATCGCTCCGTGATTTCAAAGGAGCTGAGCTTGTGGGCGAGACTTCGTACGGAAAAGGCATAATGCAGGATACGTTCTCGCTGAGCAACGGAAGCACGGTAGTACTGACAGTTGCTGAATACAAAACCACAAAGTCTGAATGCTATCACGGTATCGGACTGAAGCCGGATTACGAGGTTTTACCGGGCGACGGCGGGGAAGACGTCCAGCTAAGCAAAGCGCTCGAAGTGATAAAAAACAAAATAGTATAAATACAGCACCCGCATATACTTTTTCGGGGAAACGGTGAAATAAGGTCTTTCTATTGACATTATTCGCTTATTGTAGTAAAATAAAATAGCATATAAATTTTGATGTTGAGGAGAGTGCATTATGGCAGAAAAAAAGCAGATGTCCCGTGAAGGTTACGAAAAACTTGAACAGGAATTAAACTATCTTATAACAGTCAGAAGAGCTGAAGTTGCTCAGAAGCTCAAGGAAGCAAGATCATTCGGTGACTTGTCAGAAAACGCTGAATACGATGAAGCTAAGAACGAACAGGGTATTCTCGAAGCTACAATTGCCGAAATGGAAAGCATCATTGCTAATGCTGAGATCGTTGAAGATGACAGTATTTCAACAGATCAGGTAGGCGTTGGTTCAACAATCGAGATCAAGCGCGAAGGCAGCGATAAAATAGAAAAATTCAAAATCGTAGGTTCATCAGAAGCAGATCCTGCAGAAGGAAAGATCTCAGATGATTCACCTATAGGCAAGGCTGCTCTCAGAAAGAAAGCAGGAGATATATTTACAGTTGATGCACCTGTAGGCGAACTTAAGTTCGAGATCATCTCTATTTCAAAGTAAGAAAGGCGAGGTTTGTTTAATGAGCGAAAACCAGACAAACGGTCAGCTTCAGGAAGAAGTTCAGGACATTAACATATTAAAGAAGGTAAGGATCGAAAAGTTCGAGGAATTAAAGAAGAACAACAAGAACCCTTACGAGATCACAAAGTTCGATGTATCAGCCAAGAACGCAGTGATCAGAGAAAAATTCGAGGAAATGGAAAACCAGACTGTTGTTATCGCAGGCCGTATCATGAGCTGGCGTGACATGGGTAAGGCTAACTTTATCGATGTTCGTGACGATACAGACAGAATGCAGGTTTACATCCGTATGAACGACATCGGCGAAGATGTTTTCGCTGAATTCAAGAAGTGGGACATCGGCGACATCATCGGCGTTGAAGGTTTCGTTTTCCGCACAAAGAAGGGCGAGATCTCCGTTCACGCACAGAAGATCACACTTCTTTCAAAGTCACTTCTCCCGCTTCCTGAAAAATGGCACGGACTTAAGGATCAGGATATGAGATACCGTCAGCGCTACGTTGACCTCATCTGCAACCCTGAAGTAAAGGATACTTTCGTAAAGAGAAGCATGATCCTCCGCGAAATCAGACAGTACCTCGACAACCTCGGCTATCTTGAAGTAGATACACCTGTTCTCCACACACTCGAGATCGGTGCGGCTGCAAGACCGTTCGTAACTCACCACAATGCACTCGGCATGGATATGTATCTCCGTATCGAAACAGAACTCTATCTCAAGAGACTTATCGTAGGCGGATTCAATAAAGTTTACGAAGTAGGACGTATCTTCAGAAACGAAGGTATGGATACTTCACACAACCCTGAGTTCACATCCATCGAAATGTACCAGGCTTTCACAGACTACAAGGGCATGATGGATCTTATCGAAGACCTTTATGTAACACTTACAAGAAAGATCTGCGGCAAGGACGTTATCACATA
>CADAPI010000135.1:7214-8659 GCA_902789705.1 uncultured Ruminococcus sp. | reverse complement strand
CCGCTGAAAACGGTGATAAGAAAAAGATACTTGATCTTGTCCGTGTCTGGTTCAGAATAACTACTCTTACCAGCGATTTCGGATTTTTCAGAACGCTTCTTAGCTGCATAAGGGAACAGATTGAGATAAATGCCGAAGACCACGGCAATGAACTGATGAGCGCACTTGTCGGACTAACTGTCAGTCAGGATCATTCAGTTGGCGAAGATTCAAAGAACAGAATAGCGTCATATATTGAGCAGAAGAATTTCAAATCGGCTGAATTTCTTCTTGACTGCATCCGAAGAAAAGACACAGTAGCAGTTGAAGATCATTCTGCAGAGCCGTTCAGTTATTTTTCAGAATTCGTAAGCGAACATGCAAAGAACTACCGTCTTGTTTTCGGTACGGAAAAGAGCATGGGTGAAATAATAAAGCTCAATTCCGGAAAGCAAAACCTTGAAGATGCTTTAGTTTACTGCAGTAATAACCAGACTGAAGACAGTGTCAGATCTGCAGGACTTATCAGAAACTGGATCTGGTCAGATGGCAAAGAAGGAGAAACCATATCAGCTATAGAAAAACTTATGAGCCTGATTGGATTTGATGTTTCAGAAGTCATAGCAGATCCTGAGGCGGCAGATGATAAGCATTTCATGGTATACTGCCGCGACAGTGAAAAGACTGTTTCACATCCTGTTCCTGCATTCGGATCAAAGGCAGTTACAGACGGATTCCGCGTATTATGTCTTTACGGCAGAAACAAAACAAGTGATCTTATTCAGAGCTTTAAGGAAAATTCAGAACAGAAACCGATCCCGACTCTGGTTTTACTTGATTATACTCTCAACATGGAAGTGAGAAGGGAACTTGCAATGGCAATAAAGCAGGAGGATAAGCTAAATAATGTTTTCCTCGTGGCTGACCGTGTAGTACTTTTACATCTTGCAAGACACTATTCAGAAGATACGATCTTAAAGCGTTTCCTTGCTGTGACAGTTCCGTTTTCAAATTACCAGCCGTATGAGAATGTTTCAGGTAAGAAGCTTCCTCCGGAACTTATGACGGAAAGCGAACTTATGAAAGTTCAGGGTAACGGCGATATTACTGCTGCCGGTGAAAAACTCAGAGCAGAGGCTATTCGTATCCTTACAGCACCGCTTGCCTATACAGGAATTCATCTGAGTGAAGAAATTCTCACAATGATCCTCTCTGAAACAGAATGCGATCCTGTCCGTGTACGCATGGGCGGAAAGAGCCTTGTTTCTGTACTCGGTAACAAAGACTATGCCGGATATGAAGAAACAGATACTCCGTATTACGAAGTAAGCAATGTGCATTATCTGAAAGCACTTTCCGTTCTGAAAGAAATGACAGAAAACTTCGCCGAAGAACCTGAGGAAGAAGAGATTGCCGAAGAACCGGTTGAAACTGAGAACGTCGAAGAATCAATTGAATCTGAGGCA
>CADAPI010000135.1:0-7193 GCA_902789705.1 uncultured Ruminococcus sp. | reverse complement strand
ATGTCGAAGAAACAATTGAATCTGAAACAGCTGAAGAATCAGAGGGAACAGAGTATGTTGAAGAAGCAATTGAATCTGAGGCAACTGAAG
Source organism: uncultured Ruminococcus sp. (assembly GCA_902789705.1). Taxonomy (GTDB): domain Bacteria; phylum Bacillota; class Clostridia; order Oscillospirales; family Ruminococcaceae; genus HUN007. The sequence goes on along the minus strand of CADAPI010000135.1, from coordinate 7,103 downwards.
AATCAGAGGAAACAGAGTATGTTGAAGAATCAATTGAATCTGAGGCAACTGAAGAATCTGAGGAAACAGAGAATGTCGATGAAGTGATTGAATCTGAGGCAAATGAAGAACCTGAGGAAACAGAGAATGTCGATGAAGTGATTGAATCTGAGGCAACTGAAGAATCAGAGGGAACAGAGTATGTTGAAGAAGCAATTGAATCTGAGACAGCTGAAGTTTCAGAGGAAACTGAAATCATCGAAGAATCAGATGAATCCGAGACAATTGAGTTTTCAGAGGAAACTGAGATAGCCGAAGAAGAGATTGAATTTTCATCAGAAGAAATCACTGATTCTGAAACCGATTTTCCGGAAGATATTATGGCAGTAGCAGAGGTAGGTGATTTCTGATGAAAACAGAAGAGATTTGGTGGACCAGACTCAGCAATTCAGTTCGTTTTCTTGAGGACGCCAGAGATGCTCTGTTAAGCGGCAGGTCGGTCGTAATGACTTTTCCGGACGAAGTCCCGTGGCAGGATGTTATGACCGACACCCTTGAACAGCATCTTTTTCCAATAACGGATGAACGATCTTTTGAAGTGCATGATGTTTCCGAATCGGATGATGATCCGGGTCTGTATCTTTTCAATAATTTCTGCAGTGAGACCGAACGTGCAAAATACTGGCCTGCGACCCACGGAAGCTATGAAAAGTTTCTCGCGGCCAGCGACAATGTAAGGCTCAATCGCCGTATAGTTTGTATCACCGGACTCAGTGTATTCAATACATCAAGATGGGTGAAAGCAGTAAACGAGTATCTTGCAGGCAGAAATTCAGATCAGAGAGGAATTTTCATTCTCGTTTCCCAGAAAGTAAAATCATACAGCACTGACTTCATGGAATGCTTTGATTTTGAAGAGTATGTCAGCGACTACGACTGCCGTATGCTATGCCTCACTCTGCTGTCTTCAGTAAAATGCAGCAGTAGCCGGAAACAGTATATTTCAGAGATAGCCGCTGGTATTGCCAAAAACGATGTTACAAAAGCCGGAATACTTGCATCCGCCGGACTGCAGCTTGCTATGCATCCGTACGAAACTGCGAAATGGTTATACACTGAGAACGGCCTTTCAGATGAAAATCTTGAGAAGCATATAAAATCTGCCGTCTGGTCCGCACAGATAAGACTTGTTTTCCCGGAAATCGAGGAGTTCAGAAGCGGGATGATATGCAGGTATGAAAAAAATTTTGAACGTTTTCTCCCTATATCAAGCCTTCTCGGCGAGCAGATATACAGAGCCGATGATCTTGAAATAGGACACCTGTATATTCTATGCACCAATCACAAGGTGATAAACCAGCCTGAATACGACAAGCTGGTCTTAATGCGAAAATTCAGAAACCGCCTCGCCCACTGCGATGTTATTCCATATCCGGATCTCAACGCATGGCTGTAAAAATATCCCCCGGAACGTTATCAAGTTTGATACGTTTCGGGGGATTGGTGTTTTTAATGATCCGATTTTTATTTTAGCGTTATGATTTAGAAAAATGGTTCCAGCTTAAAAACGATAATTTCTTCCTTTTTTTCAGTTACCAGTTCAAATAAATTATCAGTTGTTGCAAACAAATTTGAAGGATCTCTTCCGATGATAAGATACTGATTTTTGTCATCAAGAGAAATGAATTTTCTTGCTTTTTCATCAAGAAGAATATCGGCATTATCGATAACTATGAGTTTATTTTTAAGTCTGGATATTTCTTCGTATATATTTTTTTGTTTATCAAGGTAGTTAAAGCAAACAAGTTTCGGATCGACTGCCATGCACTCTTGGATAAAACCAAAAACTGCAGATTTTCCTTCGCCGGAATCACCGATTAATATTGTAATGTTATTATTGAATTTAAAGTCCACTATAAACGACGTATGAGCCGTATAGAAATGATCCGTAACAACAGGATTAATCTTCATGGTTCCACCATTCTTTCAGTTCTTCATAATCTTCTGTTATCAAACTTTTTTCAGAAGTAACAGCAAACACTTTTTTCAGATCGAAAGGGATCATCGGATAGTCACTGTAGATTTTTCCTTCTTCGAATGAATAAATCTCAGACAAAGCATTTTCACCGCATTCTTTTACACAGAACACTTTATCAGGGAAATACAGTACATTCAGAGCGGTTTTACATCCTGATGATAGTTTGTCGATATTAAGAACTATATTATCGAATCGGGATTCTATTTTAAATTTACTGATTAGTTTTGAATTATCGATTCTGTTTATAATATCAGCAGCTCTTTCATCAATTTTCATTGCAGTATGCTGATTGAAGAAAATATCATTGATCTCAATATATTCTGAATCTTTCGGAATATCTTTCAGTTCTTTGTATACCGATATCACAATACCGCCTCCCTGTAAAGCTGTGCTAATCTCTGTAATGATTCTGTTCTTTCCGATATTGCTGACATTTTTTCACGAATATCGATTCTTCTGTTATCAAGACCGCAAATATCATCATTCTGTCTTAATTTCCATTCGCAGCAGGAATTGATCCAGCATTCTCCTATATTCTTTTTGCTTACCTCAAATCCGGTATTTCTTGTTATATCAAAGAGTAAACGAGCCGATAGCTGTTCAATATTATGAGAATCTATATTCTGATCATAATCAATGATCTCACGAAAGGTTTTATAGTTCATATTTCCAGAAGAGATTGCTGAAACAAGTTCCTTTCGGGCGAGTAATGCTTTTTCTCTTTTAACACGTAATTCGTCATCAGGAGCAAATACCCATTGGGTAAGATATTCAAATTCCAGAAGTATATATTCAAAACAAATGACATTGACCAAAAAAACGTTTTCTTTGGATTTTATAAGATTTCTCAAATACTTATGTTCTGAAACTATCTGATAATTGTCAAATGAATTGTCGAGAATAATTATGTACTTGTTTTCGTTATCCTGCAATGACTTTACAGCCTTTATAAGTTCGGAATTATTGATTTTACTTTCAAGAATTATATCAGGATACAAAGTTTTTAAAAACACTTTCCAAAAATTATAACCCGATTTTTCTTTTCTGTCTTCTATCCATAGAAATGTCTGTGACAAAGATACTTCCGCCTTTCAATGATTAATGACGTAATTTTTTAAGTTTAATCAATGCTGTATATTCTATTATACCATTTACATGATAATAATATCAAGGGTAATCGGAGACAAATGAAAGCAGTTATTCTAGAAACGTTAACCGGAAACTCTGTTGCTTCATAAAAGGTAATGCCACCTCTTCGAGGTGGCATTGCTATGATAGTACGCCGGAGGCGTACATTTTAGTCCCACATACATTCTTCTAATCCATAGAAAGCAATATATGCCTCTATCAAAGAGTAAGTATAATCAGATAATTCTGCTTCTTCCATTATGTTTTGGTCTTTGTTATGTCTCCAGACATGTTTACAGCTCATGAGGATATAATACTCTGTTCCGTCAGGTGCTGTATAGCGGTATTCAGGATAACCGTCACAGGTTTCAGGGGAATAGGATAATGATTCAAGCATCTTGGAAAAATTCTCAGGGCTTATACTCTCACCATACGGATGCTGTTCTGTAGGATCATATGGAATGTTAGGCAAATGTATTTCTTTGACCACCTCAGTTACAGTAACTTCCGGTATCTGTGATTCAGCTGGAGTATCGGTAACAGTTTCGGTTACGGTACTGCGCTCTGTGGTGATAACAGTAGGTGTATCATTATCTGACGGTTTATTGTTTTCCTTAGGCGGATCGGTTTCATTTTTCTGTTCTTTGATATCTTCTGAAATGTTCTGCGTTGTACTGTTTACGGTTTCTGAAGTAGTTTCAGAATTTGTTGTTTCAGATTCAGTTTGTGCAGTGCTTTCAGAAACAGCGTTCGCTGTTGATGCTTCTTTAACAGTATCATTTGAATCAGAAACAGATGGTTCGGTGACCGGTGAAGAAGTCTGCGTTTCAGAAACACTCACGATACTTAAATTTTCATTATCACTGTGAAGTTTTATGTTTGCAGCCCAGAAAGCTGTTCCGGCTATCAGGATTAATGCAGCTGCGGAGACCGCATATTTCACATATCTTCTGCCGGAATGCGTCTCTGTTCTGATTGGATACTCTTCAGAAACAATATTATTTTCATTTTCAGAATTATTCACTGAATTACCTTCAGTCGTTTTATAATTATCTGCTTCATCCAGATATTCCGGACGAATATCTGAAACAGCGTTATAGATATCTTCTTTTTTCATAATATAACACCCTCTGCCTTCAAATATGATTTTAATCCGTTTCGGAGTTTCATCATTCTCTGTGCCATCTGGTTTTCAGTACAGTTCATCACCAGCGCAAGACTTTTAACTGTTTCTCCGTAGTAATATCTTTTGAGAAACAGAATCCTGTCTTCTTTTTGAAGACTTCCAAGCCAGCAGTTTATCTTCTCAGAAAGCTCTTTCTGTTCAAGTGATTTCTGTACGTCCTGTCCGGATGGAATACAATCGGACAGCTCATCAAGGATCGTTATTAATCCGTTATAGCGTTTCTTTGCGTGACTTGCTCTGTATTTATCTAAAGAAATATCTCTTACAAGTTTTCCGTAAAACGCTTTCAGTGATACCGGAATCAATGGCGGTATCCTGTTCCAGGCGGAAATCCATGTATCATTCAGACATTCTTCGACATCTTCTGAAACTGAAAGAATATTGGAAGCAATCCTAGCACAGTATTTTCCGTATTTTTCTTTTGATTCTTTTATTGCATTTTCATCTCGCTTGATAAACAGTTCAATAATGCTCTGGTCATCCATCTGCGCCCTCCGTTCTTCTGATTTAAAGGCCTTCACTTATATAGCCGCAAAACGAAATGAAATATTGGGATGTTTTGAAAATTATTTCTGAAAAGCTGTAAAAACAGTACGAGCATCTGCGAAATGCAGATGCTCTGTGTCTGGTTAATATAAGGTTGATCGTGAATAGAAGTATCAGTTCATTGTCTTCTTAATTTCACTTAGAGTATCAGGTGAGATGCCGGTATATTTTATTTCAGCGTCACAAGTTTCTTCCTTGCAGTAGCCTTGAACTCCGAACCAGAACAGCTTAGTTTCAGTCTGAATCCGGTAGCTGTAGCAGCTCGGTCAGCTATGGAAAGTCCGAGGCCGGTTCCTTTTACATTGCTTCTTGCCTTATCGCCGCGGACAAATGGCTGCTTCAGTTTCCTTGTTCTGAGTTTTTCAGAAACGCTGTTTTTTACGGTAATGCTTTTTGGGGTTACCAGTACGGAAATATTACCTTGCTCAGGTGTGTATTTCACTGCGTTTGAGATAAGGTTTTCGATAAGCATTTCTATCTGGTCTCGTTTTGTTTTTATTGTTGCTTCACCGGTCACTTCGAAAGTTATCTGTTTTTCTTCAAGCATCAGTTTGTACTTTTCAAATGCGGATTCGATAATTGCCTTTAGATCGGTCATCTCTTTTCTGACGCGTATTTTATCTGTCTGATTCAGGTAAAGAGTGCGGTTTATAGCGGAGTCGGTAAATGAGATGTTGCTTAGTATCGAATCAAGATATCGCTTCTGTTCTTCCTCGGTCATGTCGCCTTCGAGAAGGTTTTCGGTGTATCCGCCGATCGCCATGAGCGGGGTTTTTATATCGTGGGCGAGATGGTTGGTAAGATCACGCTGGTAGGTTTCAAATCTGACTCTGCTTCGGATCCTGATGAACATTATGAACAGTATTAAGATTTCGAAGAATACTACTGTCATCAGCAGTTTTCTTATGTACAGGGATTTGAAGGCTTTTATTTCGGGGGATTCAAGGTCAGTAAAGCATTTGAGTGACAGAGTATATGTCTTGTTTTTAGCGGGTATATGTGTATATGAGTAAGAAACAAAATTACCATCATCTTCGTTACGTTCACTGCTTACGTTTGTTTCAAAGTCTTCGTCTTCATATCGATATTTGTATTTTTGGGCCTGATCTATTATTTCCTGTTTTTCACCGCATGTTTCACGAATCTTACAATATGGATACGATCTGGTGGTAGCTTCAAGATCGATAAGTTCATATCCCGGCATATCGGTAGTGATATTTATCGGTATTCTTCTTATATATTCCGGATAAGTCTTTTCTATAGCAGAACCGTAAAGAGCGTTTTTAGGCATTTCTTCGTAATTATAATATCTGATCTCACCTTCATGTGGGATAAATGTACGGTTTTCAAAGTTTATATAAGCATTTTTTAAAGTGAATCCTTCCCAAACAATATTGTTAGGATATTTGGATACAGTTTCATAACTTTCAAACAATTCGCTGAGTCCTGGAATATCAGGATTATTTTCGCAGAAATAATATCCGCAGTATTCTTCAGGTATTTCATCAGCAAAAATAATATCAGCCATAAAAGAATACTTGTTTGTAGCTATGACATTTCCGCTTTCATCTGATAGCTGTGCAACACCATGTGTAGCGTTTGAAATTTTGCTATAGGAATAAGCAACATAATTGCTTGAAGGTAATACCTTGCGATATTTAGATATGGTTATGATGTCCGCAGGTGTAATAATATTATTTAAAAGGAATACCAAAGGATTAGACTCATAGAAAGATCCACTCCAGTAATTTTTGTATTCATAAGTGTTTATGTCATATCTGATTGCATTATCTGAATCGTCTGAGTTAAGAGAGCCATATAGTGTTTCTCTGAGTCTGGAAATAGTGGTTTGGGCAGCCTGTTCCTGCTGGTATATAATCTTGTAATCAGTGTACATTTCGAAAAACGGGATTATTGATTTTGCCAGAAAAATCGGTATCAGAATAAAGATGACAATGGTTACATATAGTTTCCTGTATCGCTTATTAAGTATTTTGTTCTTCATGGTACTTCTCCTATGAGTCGGTCAGTTTGTAGCCTCTGCCGATCACGGTGTGTATCTGACTTCCTGCATTTCCAAGAGCTTTTCTGAGACGTTTGATGTGATTGTCCACTACGCGGTCGGCGCCGAAATAATCTTCGCCCCAGACGTTGTCGAGGAGGGTGTCACGGTCGATGGCCCAGCCGGGGTGTTCCATGAGGTAGTGCAGAATTGCAAAGGCTTTC
>CADAPI010000134.1 GCA_902789705.1 uncultured Ruminococcus sp. | reverse complement strand
TGGAAATGGCCAAGAATGTTGACCTTAAGGAAATGGCAAAGAACGTTGATCTTAAAGATATGTCACCTGACAAGCTCAAGGAAATGGCAAGCCAGCTCATGGGCGGAGCTAATAAGTAATCTCTGAACGTTTTAATCAAGAACAGACAGACCGCAGTTACGGGGGATATCCTGCGACTGCGGTTTTTTCTGTGTAAAAATATTTTTTCAGAAAAAAATGAACCTTTTCATATCTTACGCGGTATATATATTTGAAGTACTTCATTTAAAGAGAAAGGAGCAGCATTGAAAGACAATACTGATATCAGTGAACATATAGAAAAATGCAGGGAACCGCTTACGAGACTTTGTCTTAGTCTCTGCGGTGATCATCACGATGCGGCTGACCTTTTTCAGGATACGTGTCTGAGGGCGTTTAAATATTACAGGAATTATGATGAGACGAAGGAATTTGACAAGTGGATATTCAGTATCTGCGTGAATACCTACAGGTCGGGACTCAGAAAACTTTACAGGATGAAAAAACTTGATTTTCTTTCTGCCGAAGAACATGACGACTTTTTTGCAGGGATCCCGGATACCGGAAATTCTGCTTCCCGTGAGGAATACAAGGAACTTATAAAGGCTGTAAAGAAACTTCCTGAGAAATTTCATATCGTTATTGTGCTGAGATTTTTCAGCGACTTTACAGAAAAGGATATGGCGAAAATGCTCGGCATACCTGAGGGAACGGTCAAGTCAAGGATCAACAAGGCTAAAAAACTTCTCAGAAAGGAGATGGAATGTGATGGCTGATAAGAATATAAGCGATGAAAAACTTGAAAGCATGCTTCGTGATCTGTACGGAACGAAACTCTCTGAAGATGAACTTTTTCACGAAGATCTTTCCGCTGAAATGAACATAAAGATCAGCGAAAGCAGTAAGAGAACAAAAATCAGGATATTAAAGAATGCTGTCGTCGCATGCGCGGCTGTGCTTTGTCTGACCGTGCCGTATCATTTCCTTTCAGGGCTTGGAAAAGGTGATAAAGTTGTTTTTGATTCTGAAATATCTGATAATGCGTATGATATTTCGACTGATCTCGATAAGCTAAGCGACCTTACCGGTGAAGATCTGCGTTCCTTTGACTTTGAAGTTATCACTCTGAAAAGCAGTTCTTACTACAGAAAGGTATCCGAAGGAGATGCGGGTGATGAGAAGGATGCTTTAAGGGACAGGATTTTCATGGAACTTGGCCTTGTTCCGTATGAAGATACTGAAACAGCGGGAAAAGCCCTTTTCATCCGCACGATAAATGACGGAAGCAGAACAGTTTACACAAGGCAGGCGTATCTTGTTGAATACGGCCGTGACGGAGAGATCAGTCTGGAGGCATCAACGGCCGAAAAGATATCTGAAGAACAGAACCTGATAATCACATCTTCAGATGTTTTTAAAGGTTTCGACAATGCTGACGGAGGATTCAGAAATCTGGTTTCCAGATTCCAGAGAAAGAATTTCGCTGTAAAATTCGACGGCATCGAGATACGTAAGGAACTCGATACAGATGCAGAGCAAAGCGTGGAAACCGAAAGCATCTGTGCAGTCCTGCTCAAAGAAGGAAAGCTTCAGCCGGTGGCGGTTTATTCACTTGAATATACAGTAGAAGGAAAAGCACTTTCCGGTGAAAAAATGCCGGAGCAGATAACCGCAGAATATTCCGGCGGCATCACTTTCTACAGCGCCGTTCTTGCCTACGACTGCACTTATAAGAACTCCCTCAGAATTAATAATACAGAAAACGACGGGTTATGGAAGTTTTAAATGACAGATAAGAGATATGAAAGGATGACAGCAAGTGAAAAGAAGGATATGTGCATGTGTTTCATCACTTCTTATAACAGCGGTGATGATGAGCGGATGTGCCTTGGAGCTGAATCCGCAGAGTAAAAGTGCGGATGAAGGCGTTCAGCCGTTAATGTCTGAAGACGAAAAGATGAAGCAGGCGGCTGAACCGGTAAGTGTTTACTACGAAAGAAAGAAGCTTCTGGACAGCGGTGATCTTGAAGGTTCAGTTCCGGTTGCGGTAAACGGAGACAGTATCTGGTATTATAAGCGGGCGGATATATATGGTTTACACAATACTGAAAAAGAAATAGTAAGTTTTCTTGCTGATGCTGAGACCGGTGAGGTTGAATATGACGAGCAGCTTAACATTCCGGCAGAAAACTATATCAGACGTGATGATGAAAAAATTGTTTACTGGCTTTTGAAAGACGAAAAATATACACTGAATTCTCTTGATCTGAAAAGCGGAAAAACAGAAACAGTCGACCTTGGGGACACGCCGCATTATACCGGAACAGATGACGCTGGTAATATTTACATCTATTCTGTTTCCGGAGACAGTCTCACAGTTTATGACCAGTCACTGAATGTTTCGGAAAGTTTCAATATTGATGATCAGCTGATAAATATGGACGTGACAAACAGATTTATCTACGGTATGTGTGTTTCACATGACGGAAAAGTATATTTCGCAGTGGATGAAAAAGATGTCTGCAGCAGTGTTTTCACTATCGATGAAAACGGTAAGCTTAAAAATCTGACCGGTGATATTTACGATATAAGAGAAAAAAACCGTATCTTTATAAACGCTGAAGGTATTATTACTCTCTGTACCGGTTACGGATCGGTAATTTGCGATACCATAGATTCAGAAACAGGCGAAGTACTTCATCGCTATGAACTCTATGGAGTAAATGATCTTCTCGGACCTTCGGATAAATACGATATGGTCTATCTTGATGCATCAGGAGTGCGCGGATATGATTATAAGGAAGATAAGAAAGATCTGATCGTTTCAGAGGAGAAAATTCCGGGAATTGCATCTGTGTATGATTCGGGCTTTATCAGCGGAAATACACTTTTCCTCAGTGTTCTGGATGCAGATGCGAATAAACTGATCGAAGTCCGGAAAAGTACGGGCGAGACAATAATTACAGATAATGCGGGCGGCAGATTGGCGGCAGTTTCACCTGACGGACATCTTTATTACATCAGTGAGGAATATAAGATAAAATCATCCGATGAAGGAGATACTTATGAATCAGTTACCGTATCGTTCTTCAGACTTAATGATGACGGAACGAGTGAACTGGTGTTTACTCTTCCAGAGTATGAAATGGAGGTTGTTCCGTCTGCATTCTGCATTTCAGATAAGGGTGAGTTTTTTATAACATATGCCGATGAGGAAGACAGAGGATGTGTATTTGTATATGATTCATCCGGAAATCTGAAAACAAAGATCTACGCTCCTGAAGACAAATACAGTTTTTATAAAGGACTTCCGAGAGTACGCAGAAATGAAAAAGGTGATATTTATGCAGTTGACGAGTATAATGCCCTCTGGAAAATAGATCAGGATAAATATGAAATGAATGATGCCAATTGTTTTAATCTTCTGGGTATGGATAATAGCTATATGGACGGTAAGTTCGGATACGATCTGCTGTATAAGAATTTGTCCGGAATTTACGGCTGGAAAGAAGCCGATGATTCTGTCACGGAACTGGTACTTTTTCAGGATGCTGAAGGAACTGTCAGTCCGTATGATGACATGATTTTATTCAGTACTGATGAAGTTTTGCTTCCTGACGGTATCATGCTAAAAAAAGCTGATGAAGAGAGACTGGCTGAGCTCAATTCAAGGAAGATAATAACCCTTGCTGTTTCAGGCAGTACAATAAAGCCTTTTGTCGATGAATTCAATACAAGCAATGATGACTACCGTATCGTTCTAAAAGATTACTTAAAATACGGGTCTACATATGACTACAACGATTTTGGCAAAGATTCTGAGCAGCTTTCAAAGGATATAGTTAATGGTGATATTCCGGATATTATAATGCTTGATAACATGGATGTTTCTGCGTATATTCCGAAGGGACTTTTCACAGATCTGAAAGAATTTGTTGAAAAGGATCCCGAACTTGACATGTCGGACTTTTATCAGAATATTACTGATGAGTTTGTTTATAAAGACTGTCAGTACACTATACCTGCACTTAACAGTTTCAGGACAATATTTTCTGTCTATCAGCCTGAAAAATGGGATTACAGTGATATGATCTCGCATGATACCATAAATGAAAATTTATTTGAATATTTTTCTTCATTTAATGTTTATAATTGGTTGCTTGCTTCATACATCGATGACTATGTTGATATGGAAGCGAAAAAATGTGATTTTGACAATGAGACTTTTACGGAACTTCTTGATTTTATAAAATCCAACTGTACATTTGGCGATGAAATCGATGAAGCCCTCAGGGACAGAAGCTATGATCTGCGAAGCAATGTTTTTTCATATTTCGATGAGTATTTACGGAGTGTTTCGGAAGATACGTATGCTCTTGGTTTTCCTTCAAAAGATGGAGGCAGAAATTATATTCAGCCGGAACTGATGTTTGGTATCACGAACAGCTGTGAAAATAAGGAAGGCGCATGGGAATTTGTTCGGCTTTTCCTTACCGATAAAAATCTTAAAGGAGAGGTAAACAACTCTTACACCACTTTAAACGGATTCAGCATCCGAAAGGATGTTGATGAGAACGACCTTAAAGAGACTGTGGCAGATTATGCTGAGTTCGGAGAAGATATATCTGATAAAGCAGATGAATACAGAGAATTTGTAAACGGACCGGTATTCTCAGATGTGCTGTATTCCAGTGTTAAGCGTATAGTAATGGAAGAAGCAGATGCGTTCTTCCAGAGCGAAGATATCACTGCGGAAGAAACGGCAAAGACCATACAGAACAAGGTAATGCTGTATCTGAATGAGATTTCATAACTTGAAGTCAAAAATAATGAGCGGCAGCTCATTTACGATTAAAACAGCACTTTCAGCGTCAGCTGAAGGTGCTGTTTTCTCCTTTAATATTGAAAAGATTAATAATTAACGGTGCTCTGTTGAATTGAGTACCGTTTTACTATTGCCAAAAAGTCGTAAATACAGTATACTGATATATAGTTATACAGTTTGAATCGAGAATGTAAAAGTGAAGAATTTAAGGAAGGAAGCATATGTCGGATAAAGGTGAAGTGATCATTTACAGATCTGAAGACGGAAATACGAAAATAGATGTAAGATTAGATGAAGATACAGTATGGCTTACACAAATACAACTTACTGAATTATATCAGACTACAAAATCAAACATAAGTGAACATATATCAAATATATTCAAAGAAGGCGAACTTGAAAAAGAGGCAACTGTTCGGAAATTCCGAACAGTTCAATATTGATGCGATTGAAAGTCTGTCTAAAATCAAATAAGAAATAAGAGGTCTATCTGCAAACGAAATAGCAATAAAAACAGGTCACAGTTTAAACATTCAAACTGTGACCTGTTGATTTTTATAATGTTGTAATCACCTTTTATTCTTCATCCTGTACTTCCAGTGATTTATCCTCATTTTTGCTCTTACCATAAATGCTTCTCCGAAGAAGAGGAGGAAGTTTATTACTGAGAGCAGGATGGCTATTTTTCCGGAAAAGCCTGAAAATATGAAGGAGAACAGGATCAGTGCTGCATCGACATATGCCAGGTATTTTATCTTTACCGGAATAAAGAAGAAAAGGAGTATCGGCATATCAGGTGCGATTACTGCAAATGCAAGGAACATGGTGAGCATCATGTAGTAGTTGTCTGCAGTTCCTGTGATGAATCCGGCGATTATCGCTCCAAGCAGTGATGTGAAAAAATACAGGTTGAAGCGGAATGATCCCCAGTTGTTTTCCAGAACATCTCCTATCATCCAGTAGAAGTACATGGCGAAGATGAAGAAAAACGGGCTGTACGTTACCGGCTCAAAAACGAAAGAAACCAATCGCCATATCTGGCCGTGCATTATCAGCTCACGGTTGAAACTGATGTAAGGGGAGAGGGGTTCCTTTCCCATCATCGGACAAACGATCGCATCCATTATAAATACTATCACCATTCCGAATATTACATAGCCCATAAGGCCGGGAATATAGTATTTCCGGAATCTGCGTTCGATTCTGTTCAATATCTGTTCTGTTTTCATTAAATCAGATCATCTCCTTTACGCTGCGCTTTTATAAATTCGGTAAATCCGCGCAGATCATCTGCTGCAATGTCAGCAGTTTCAGAAGTTTTCTTCCAGTCTGCATTTCCGCTGTCAAATACAGCTACCGCGAAAAATCCTGCACCTTTAGCTGATTCTATACAGTGAAGTGCGTCATCGACAACTGCAGTGTTCTCTTTTTCCGTACCGAGCAGAGCGCATACCTTTCCGAAGAATTCCGGGTCGTCTTTCTTTATTCCGTTTTCTTCACATGTATAGATGAATTTAAACCGGTCATATATCCCGAAGCGCTTGAGTATAGTGTTTGTCAGCGTCCGGTAGTTTGCCGTAGCAACGCAGTACGGTATGCCGTAACGGTCGAGTGTGTCGAGAGTTTCGGTCACATATGGTTTCAGCGGGATGGAAGTCGCATATTCGTCCATAACCAATTCCTCGATACGGTCGGTTATTTTCTGCGGTTCCATTTTTACGCCGAGATCAATAAAGTAACGGGCACATTCCTCCATGCTGAGGGTTTTCATTACATCCGAGATCCCCGGAGGCGGATCGATGCCGTTTTCCTTCAGAAATCTTCGGTCGCATTCCGACCAGCTTCCCATGGAATCGATAAGTGTCCCGTCCATATCAAATATTACGCCTTTGATCATAGTTTATTCTGCTCAGACCGGGATGTCGAGATTTTCCGAAAGGCTGTTTGTGAGCGTCTGGATAACACTTACCTTTGCACGGTAATCTGTTCCGATAGGATCAGGTCTGTCCATTGCAAGATTGTATATGTCAGTTGAGAAGGATTCGAGTTCAGCAAGTCTCTTGGCTACTGCGTTTATCTCGCTGAGTCTTGCGAGAGAAGTTGCCATCGGCATGCGTGACTTTTCCTTTGCTATGTGAAGAATATCTGTTCCGCGTTCGTTTACTGCAAGTATTCTTGCATATACCGGCGGAGTCTTGAGATCGTCAGTAGTTATGCCAAGAAGTGCGCAGAGGATGATTCTTCTTATTCTTGCAAGAGTGTATCTCTTGTTCTTTATCATGTCCATCATTTCTGAAACGGTCGAAGCAGTTCTTGCTTCGAAGATACGGTTTTCAAGGCCCTGTGCAACATCAGG
>CADAPI010000133.1 GCA_902789705.1 uncultured Ruminococcus sp. | reverse complement strand
GAAAGATCATTTTCCGCTTTCGCCGTAGTTTGAAAGTACACGGGCTGACGGGTCGTTTACGTTGCAGCCTTCCCACTCTTTGTTCGGCATCCAGAAATCAACTATCATTTCGCTGTTGCCGCCGTAGTACTTTTCAAAGATCTCACGGTAAAGGAGAGATTCCTTTGTAAACGGTCTTGCATGTTCGTACTTCGCACATCTGCTTTCAAATTCAGCGTCGTCATACTGTCCTTCGGCGTATTCCTTGAGGTAGTCAACCATTGAATGACCGACTGCGTCTGAGAACGCTGCCTTTTCACGGTAAAGAATATCGTGCGGCAGATAGTCTCCTTCGAAGGCTTTTCTGAGTAAGTATTTACCCTTGTTGTACTTGTTGAGTTTCATTTCAGGATCAACGGACATTACGTATTTTACGAAGTCCAGATCACCGAACGGAACTCTCGCTTCAAGAGAGTTTACTGAAATGCAGCGGTCTGCACGAAGAACGTCGTACATATGAAGCTCGTGAACACGCTTTACGGATTCAGCCTGGAAAGCTTCGGCTGAAGGCGCAAAATCAGTATACTTGTAACCGAAAAGTTCATCTGAGATCTCACCGGTAAGAAGCACACGGATATCGGTCTGCTCATGTATTGCCTTGCAGAGCAGATACATACCCATACTTGCACGGATAGTCGTAATGTCGAATGTTCCGAGGAGATGTATTACATCTTCGAGTGCTGCGAGAACGTCATCTTTTGTAATAATGACCTCAGTATGATCACTGCCGATGAAGTCAGCAACCTGTTTTGCATATTTAAGGTCGATGGCATCAGTGTTCATACCGATGGCAAAAGTGCGTATCTTTTTATCACTCTTTTTCTGAGCAACTGCGCATACGAGAGAAGAATCAAGGCCGCCTGAAAGCAGGAATCCTACATTTGCATCGGCATCAAGTCTCTTTTCAATACCGGAAACAAGCTTGTCATGAATGTTTCGGCAGACAGTATCAATATCATCCTTTACATACTCATCTACATGAGTAATGTCATTGTAGCAGTGGAATTCACCATCCTTCCAGTAATGTCCCGGAGGAAACGGCATAATCTTCTTACATACCTTAACAAGGTTTTTAGGTTCACTTGCGAAGAATACCGAACCGTCTTCAGCACTGCCGTAGTAAAGCGGACGTATTCCGATCGGATCGCGGGCTGCTATGAATTCGCCTTTTTTGCCGTCGTAGATTATGCAGGCAAATTCAGCATCAAGCTTTTCGAACATTTCTGTTCCGTACTCCCTGTAAAGAGGAAGAAGGATCTCACAGTCGCTGTCGCTTTTAAAACTGTATCCTTTTTTTATGAGTTCATCTTTCTGCTTTCTGAAACCGTACAGCTCACCGTTACATACAACGTAACTGCCGTCCAGTTCAAAAGGCTGCATTCCTTCAGGAGTAAGACCCATTATTGACAGTCTCTGAAAGCCAAGAGCTCCGTGAGGCAGATCAATTACTCTCTGATCGTCAGGACCGCGTGAAACAGTAGCCTTAAGACCTTCTATTATTCTTTCAGCACCTCCCGGTGCTCCGCAGTATCCCATTATAGTACACATTGTTTTGACCTCCGAGTGATCATTTATTTTTATGGTTGTTTATCTTTTCATCGAATTTATTCTTGCTTCCCGCACCGGAAACATCCACCGGATAATTACCTGTAAAGCATCCGTTGCAGCAGCCGAATTTTCTGCCGACAAGATCTTCAAGGCATCCTACCGGAAGATAGGCAAGGCTGTCCGCTCCGATGAACTTTGCTATTTCTTCGTTCGAACTGCATTTTCCTGCAATAAGATTCTCCTCGGAATCAATGTCTGTTCCGAAGTAGCAGGAATGGATAAACGGAGGTGAAGAAATGCGGACATGCACTTCCTTCGCTCCTGCATCACGAAGCAGACGGACTATTCTTGCACTGGTTGTGCCTCTGACAATAGAGTCATCTATCATGATAACGCGTTTGCCGCTTACAGTTTCACGTATGGCACCGAGCTTGATACGTACGGAATTTTCACGCTGGTGCTGTTCCGGCTGTATAAAGCTTCTTCCGATATACTTGTTCTTTATAAAACCGATACCGTAAGGTATACCGCTTTCATTTGCATAACCGAGCGCAGCGTCAAGTCCTGAATCAGGAACGCCGATAACTATATCTGCATCCACCGGACTGTATCTTGCTAAAAGTCTGCCCGCTGTAAGTCTTGCTCCGTGAACTGAAACACCGTCAATAACCGAATCAGGACGTGCAAAATAAATATATTCGAAAATACATATATTCTTTGTATTTCTGCAGTGCGTCCTTATGGAACGCATTCCCTCGGGACCGAAAACAACTATCTCGCCCGGTTCAATGTCACGGAGAAATTCTGCACCTACCGCTTCAAGCGCACATGACTCAGAGGCCACAACAAAAGCTCCGTCATCTGCCGTACCGATGCACAACGGCCTGAAACCGTCCGGATCACGGAAAGCGATCATCTTGGTCGCCGTCATAACGATACATGAATATGCTCCCTTTATAGACGGCATTGCACGTTCGACCGCTTCCTCAGTTGAAGAACACGCCAGTCTTTCACGTACTATGGTGTAAGCTATAGCCTCAGTATCGGAAGTACCGTGGAATATTGCTCCGGACATTTCGAATGAACGTCTGAGCTCTGCGGCATTTACAAGGTTTCCGTTATGGGCAAGAGCCATATTACCCTTTATGTGTCTTATAACAAGAGGCTGAATATTATTGGGACTGTGGCCGCCGGTGGTTGAATAACGTACATGGCCGACGGCGATATTGCCTTTTCCAAGCTTTGAAAGTTCTTCCTTTGAAAACACTTCCGAAACAAGCCCGTCAGCCCTTTTGTGAGTGAAAACACCGTCATCGCTGACTGTTATTCCACAGCTTTCCTGACCGCGGTGCTGGAGTGCGTACAGTCCGAAATATACTGAAGCTGCTACGTCTGACGTTTCTTTTTCGTAAATACCAAAAACTCCGCATTCCTCATGTATGCTGTCAAACATTTTTAGCACCTCATTACAGATTTGTGTATCCCATAAGGAATTCATCTACTTCAGCGGCTGCATCGCGGCCTTCACGGATGGCACGTACTACGAGTGACTGACCGATATGCATGTCACCTGCTGTGAATACCCTGCTTACGTTTGTGGCATGAGAACCGGCAGCAGTCATTACATTTGTACGGCCGTCGAGTTCAACGCCGAAAGCATCGGAAACATAATTCTGTGTACCGAGGAATCCTGCTGCAATAAGGCAGAGCTCACACGGAATCGTCTCTTCGCTGCCTGCTATTTCAGAAGGAACTTTTCTTCCTGTTTTTTCGTCTGTTTTGAATTCAAGCTTCACAGTCTTTAATGCTGAAAGCTTACCGTTTTCGTCCTTTATAAATTCCTTAACTGTTGTGCAGTAGATACGGGGATCGTGTCCGAAAACTGCTATTGCTTCCTCCTGACCGTAGTCGGTCTTGCATACCTTAGGCCATTCCGGGAACGGATTGTCCTCTGCTCTTTCATCAGGAAGCTTAGGCATCATTTCAAGCTGAACAACTGACTTGCAGCCGTGGCGGACTGAAGTACCCACACAGTCGTTACCGGTATCACCGCCGCCGATGATGACTACGTTCTTTCCCTTTGCCGATATATATTTTCCGTCCTTAAGATCAGAATCAAGAAGACTCTTTGTAGTTGCCTTAAGAAAATCGACTGCGAAATAAATGCCTTCAGCATCACGGCCCGGAGCCTTGATGTCACGCGGATTTGAAGAACCGCAGGCAAGCACAACTGCATCGTATTCAGCAAGTATGTCTTCTGCTTTTACATTGTTTCCGACATCGGCACATGTTTTAAACTCAACGCCTTCAGCCTTCATAAGGTCTGTACGGCGGTCGATCACATGCTTTTCAAGTTTCATGTTCGGTATTCCGTACATAAGAAGTCCGCCTGCACGATCAGATCGTTCAAACACAGTCACACTGTGTCCGCGCCTGTTAAGAGTATCGGCCGCAGCAAGTCCGGAAGGGCCGGAACCGATAACAGCAACTTTTTTGCCGCTTCTTACTGCAGGAATGACAGGTTCAATAAGACCGTTTTCAAAACCGAATTCGATTATGGAGTTTTCGTTTTCCTTAACAGTTACCGGAGAATCGTGAACGCCGCAGATACATGCCTTTTCACAGAGAGCCGGACAAACCCTTGAAGTGAATTCCGGAAAATTATTGGTCATGAGCAGACGATCGAGCGCCTGCTTTTTCTGACCGCGGTAAATAAGGTCGTTCCATTCCGGAATAAGGTTGTTCAGAGGACATCCTGATATCATTCCGCAGAGCATTTTACCGTTCTGGCAGAAAGGAACACCGCAGTCCATACATCTCGCAGCCTGCTTTTTCCTTTCATCTTCGGAAAGCGGTTTATGAAATTCATTAAAATTATTTATACGCTCAAGCGGTTCTGCCGCAGAGCTTTCAGTTCTGTTGTATTCGAGAAATCCTGTTGCTTTACCCATGGCTCATGCATCCTTCCTGACAAGTTCAAAGGCTTCAATTTCAGCCTGTTCACGGCTCATACCGCTCATTTCAAATTCTGCTGCCGCAGCCTGTACCTTTGCATAATCGTGCGGAATAACCTTCTTGAAGCACGGCATGTAGTGATCAGGATCAGCAAGTATCTGCTTAGCCTTTTCAGAACCGGTAGCTTCAGCGTATTCTTCGATTATTGAACGGAGTTCCTGTGACTCACTTCCGCTCGATACAGTTTCAAGTGAAACAAGTGCCTTGTTGAGTCTTGTGTAAAGATCATGTTCCTCATCAAGAACATATGCAATACCGCCTGACATACCTGCTGCGAAATTTTTGCCTGTACGTCCGAGGATAACTGCACGTCCGCCGGTCATGTATCCGTGGTCGCCTACACCTTCACATACTGCAATGGCACCGGAATTTCTTACGCAGAAACGTTCACCTGCAATACCGTTTATGAATGCCTTGCCTGAAGTAGCACCGTAAAGAGCAACGTTACCAGCGATAATATTTTCATCAGCCCTGAATCCGGCATTCTTCGGAGGATAGAGAATAAGCTTGCCGCCTGAAAGTCCCTTGCCGAAGTAGTCATTTGCATCGCCGCAGAGTTCAAGTGTAAGTCCCTTCGGAATAAAAGCACCGAAGCTCTGTCCGCCGCTGCCTGTGCATTTTACTGTGTATGTGTCGTCAGCCAGTGCATTTTCACCGTGGATACGTGTGATCTCAGCACCGGTAAGTGTTCCTACTGAACGGTCAGTATTCACAACATCAATGCTTATTGATTTTGAAGTGCCGTTTTTAAGTGCAGCACCGAGCTTCTTTTCGATAACGCGTCTGTCAAGTGTCTTTTCAAGTTCAAAGTCGTAAACATCATCAGGACAGAAATGCTGCTTTTCTGATGAAGCGGAAGCTGAAAGAATACCGCTGAAGTCAATGCTGCTTATGCCTGCACTTTCCTTTGCATAAAGAAGATCAGTACGTCCGACAAGTTCATCCACTGTACGTATGCCGAGCTTAGCCATGTACTCACGGAGTTCTTCAGCAACAAAATGCATAAAGTTCACAACGTATTCCGGCTTGCCTGCAAAGCGCTTGCGGAGTTCCGGATTCTGTGTTGCAATACCCATAGGACAGGTGTCAAGATTACATACTCTCATCATTACACAGCCCATTGTTACCAGCGGAGCTGTTGCAAAACCGAATTCCTCGGCACCGAGAAGTGCAGCTACGAGAACGTCACGTCCTGTCATGAGCTTGCCGTCTGTTTCGATGCGTACTCTTGAACGGAGACCGTTGAGCATGAGTGTCTGATGTGCTTCTGCAAGTCCGAGTTCCCACGGAAGACCGGCATTGTAAATCGAACTCTTCGGAGCAGCACCCGTACCGCCGTCATATCCGGAAATGAGAATTACCTGTGCACCGGCCTTGGCAACACCGGCTGCAACAGTTCCGACACCGGCTTCTGAAACGAGCTTAACTGAAATACGAGCCTTGTCATTTGCGTTCTTAAGGTCGTAGATAAGCTGTGCAAGATCTTCGATGGAATAAATATCATGGTGCGGAGGAGGTGAAATAAGACCTACGCCCGGTGTGGAATGACGTGTTTTTGCGATCCACGGATAAACCTTTCCGGAAGGAAGATGTCCGCCCTCGCCCGGCTTTGCGCCCTGAGCCATCTTGATCTGGATCTCCTGTGCTGAAACAAGATATTCGCTTGTAACACCGAAACGTCCGGAAGCAACCTGCTTTATAGCAGAGCATCTGTCAGATTTCAGACGTTCAGGACTTTCGCCGCCCTCACCGCTGTTTGACTTGCCTCCGATGCTGTTCATTGCAAGAGCCATACATTCGTGAGCTTCCTGCGAAATTGAACCGTAGGACATGGCACCCGTCTTGAAACGGCGGCAGATACTTTCGACAGATTCAACTTCTTCTACCGGAATACCGCCCTTTTCGTCAAACTTAAAATCGAGGAGGCTTCTGAGAGTAAGCTCGTTGTCCTCAGCTGTAAGACATGCCGAATACTTTTTATATGTATCATAGTTACCCGTTCTTGTGGCTTCCTGAAGAAGATGAATCGTTTCAGGAGTGTAAAGGTGTTCGCTCTTTCCGCTGCGGAGCTTGTGGCTTCCTGAACTTGCGATGTCGATTCCTGTATGAAGTCCGAGAGGATCAAAAGCAGCTGTATGAAGATCCTCGGTACGTCTGCTTATATCTGCAAGTCCGATACCGCCGATGCGGCTTACTGTACCTGAAAAATACTTGTCGATAAGTTCCTTTGAAATGCCGACAGCTTCGAAGAGCTTGCTTCCCTGATAGGACTGGATAGTTGAAATACCCATTTTGGAAGCTATTTTAATGATTCCGTGAAGAACAGCACTGTTGTAATCGTCCTCTGCTGCATAGAAGTCCTTGTCAAGTGTTCCTTCATCAATAAGATCACGGATAGTTTCATGAGCAAGATAAGGATTGACTGCACAGGCACCGTAACCGAGTAAAGCTGCAAAATGATGTACTTCACGCGGTTCAGCACTTTCGAGTATCATGCCGACTGCTGTACGTTTCTTGGTAGCAACGAGATACTGCTGAAGAGAAGCAACTGCAAGAAGTGACGGAATAGCACATCTGAACTCATCAACGTCACGGTCTGAAAGAATAAGGATATCCGCACCGTCACGGTATGCCTTGTCAGCATCGATAAACAGTCTTTCAACTGCCTTTTCAAGCGGAGTGCCCTTGTAGTATGTTATCGGTATAACTGCTGTTTTGTGTCCCTTTACCTTCATGCTCTTGATCTTGAGCATATCAGTTTCAGTAAGAATAGGATTTTCGACCTTGAGCACGCAGCAGTTTTCAGGACATTCTTCAAGAATGTTGCCGTCTCTGCCTATATATACGCTTGTATCTGTAACCACTTCCTCACGGATAGCATCGAAAGGAGGGTTTGTTACCTGAGCAAAGAGCTGTCTGAAGTAATTGAAAAGAGGCGGGCTCTTTCTGTCAAGCGGAGGAAGAGGTATGTCACTTCCCATGGATGCAATAGGTTCAGCACCTTTTTCAGCCATCGGAAGAATACTTGTCATAATATCTTCATAGGAGTAGCCGAAAGCCTTCTGGAGCTTTGCAAGTTCTTCCTTTGAATATGTTTTAACGCCCTTGTTTGGAATGTGAAGGTCGTGGAGACGTACAAGATTTGCGTCGAGCCATTCACCGTAAGGCTGGCGTGTCGCATATACCGACTTGATCTCCTCATCTTCAATGATCCTGCCCTGAATAGTATCAGCAAGAAGCATTTTACCCGGACGGAGACGATCCTTTTTAACGATCATTTCCGGAGGAACGTCGATACATCCGGTTTCAGAAGAAAGAATAAGGAAACCGTCACTTGTAACGCAGTAACGTGAAGGACGAAGACCGTTTCTGTCAAGCACGGCACCCATGAGTTCGCCGTCCGAAAATACTATCGATGCAGGACCGTCCCATGGTTCCATCATTGTAGCGTAGTACTGATAGAAGTCGTACTTTGCCTTTGAGATAGTTCTGTCATTCTTCCATGGTTCCGGAATTGTGATCATAACTGCAAGAGGAAGCGGCATTCCTGACATAACCATGAATTCAAGAGCGTTATCGAGTCGTGCCGAGTCAGAACCGTTAACATCTATAGCAGGCAGTATTCTGTGCATGTCATTTTCAAAAGCTCTGCAGTTCATTGTTTCTTCACGGGCAAGCATTTTGTCGGCATTGCCTGTAATAGTATTGATCTCACCGTTGTGTACTATAAAGCGGTTCGGATGTGCCTTCTGCCAGCTCGGATTAGTGTTTGTGGAGAAACGTGAATGCACCATGGCAATGGCAGATGTAAATCTTTCATCCTGAAGATCAAAATAGAATCTTCTGAGTTCATCAACAAGGAACATTCCCTTGTATACTATTGTTCTGCTTGATAATGAGCATACATATGTATCTTCACTTGAATGTTCGAATTCACGTCTTGCTGTAAAGAGCTTTCTGTCAAAATCAAGCCCTGTCCTGCAGTCCTCAGGTCTTTTAACGACCGCCTGCATTATATTCGGCATACTGTCAAGTGCTTTATGACCGAGTATGGAAGGATCAACAGGTACCTCACGCCAGAAGAGGAGCTCAAGTCCGTTTTTGCCGGTAATAAGTTCAAAGAGCTTCTTTGCCTGGTTGCGTTTCAGTTCATTCTGCGGTAAAAAGAACATTCCGACACCGAAATCGCCTTTGCCGCCGATGTTCAAGCCAAGTTTCTCAGCTTCCGAGATAAAGAAAGAATACGGCATCTGTACAAGAATACCTACACCGTCGCCGGTTTTGCCTTCTGCGTCTTTACCTGCACGGTGTTCAAGTTTCTCTACTATAGTAAGAGCATCTTCAACTACCCTGCGTGAAGCCTTTCCGCTGATATTGACAACAGCACCAATGCCGCAGTTGTCATGTTCAAAACGCGGATCATAAAGTCCCTGTCGCTCATATGGAGCATCTGTTCTGAAATTATCCATCTTATTCACAAACCTTTCCGGTATGCTTCGCCGTTGAAACACATCGTAAAATATAATGTAATGAAAATGTTCCCGGATGCTTCATTGTATCCGGAGAATAAAAAAAGACGTTCACAGCAGACACGTGTACCGTGTCCGCCATGAACGTCGTTGTTCCTGTCCTATATAATAGCACCGGAAAAAAAGTTTGTCAATAGAAAATCAAATTGCAGGATTCGTTTTGTGAAATTTCATTATTTGATTCTCCAAAACGAAAAAATTGCTGTGCAAAACATAAAACTGCAAGAAAACTATTGACAAGTTTCAAATCATGAGCTATAATGGCATTGTAAACAGCAAGGGAGCTGCAGACGATAACTCTGTAGCTCCCTTTATCTTTTATTGACGTCAATAATTAAATATCTTACACGATGGGGTGTATAAAGCGGCGGATCCTTCCGAAGCTTTGTACACCCCATCATCTGTTTAATAATGATAAAACACACTTATTATACAGAAGCTGATATGCGAACTTCAGACAATGGCCGTCTGATTCACATATCCTGCGACAACTCATTGATATAGTGAGTGTACGTCAGATCATTACTGATACTCATTATATTAACTCTACTTTAATATATGCTCAGATCTTTTTGAGCAGAGAGGATGTTTATTATGGATGCTCAGACTATTATACAACAGGTCATGGAACAGACTGACCAGGAATTATTCGGTGTATGGTTCCTTATAGGCGCCGCACTTGTATTCTTTATGCAGGCAGGATTCGCAATGGTTGAAACTGGTTTCACCAGAGCCAAGAACGCCGGTAACATTATAATGAAGAACCTCATGGACTTCTGTATTGGTACAGTAGTATTCATCTTCATTGGTTTTGGTCTTCTCTTCGGTGAAGATCTCGTCGGAATAATCGGTAAGCCGGGATTTGATATTTTCACTTCATACGGCAGCTTCGACTGGTCAAACTTCGTTTTCAACCTTGTGTTCTGTGCAACAACAGCTACTATAGTATCAGGCGCAATGGCTGAAAGAACTAAGTTCCTTTCATACTGTGTTTACTCAGCAATCATCAGTGCGATCATCTATCCTATAGAAGCACACTGGGGCTGGGGCGGCGGCTGGCTCGCACAGTGGGGATTCCACGATTTCGCTGGTTCTGCTCACATCCACATGGTTGGCGGTATCGCAGCTCTCGTAGGTGCATCTATCCTCGGACCGAGAATCGGTAAATTCACAAAGAACAAGAAGGGCGAGATCAAGGTAAATGCTATTCCTGGTCACAACCTCACACTCGGTGCTCTCGGATGCTTCATCCTCTGGTTCGGCTGGTACGGATTCAATGGTGCAGCATGTACTTCAGTAGATCAGCTTGGTTCAGTATTCCTTACAACAACAATTGCTCCGGCAGTTGCTACAGTAACATGCATGATCTTCACATGGGTTAAATACGGCAAGCCTGATGTTTCAATGTGTCTCAACGCTTCACTCGCAGGTCTCGTAGGTGTTACAGCTCCTTGTGATGTAACAGATGCAATAGGTTCAGGTATCATCGGTATTGTTTCAGGCTTACTCGTTTGCTTCGGCGTATGGTTCCTTGATTACAAACTCCACATCGACGATCCGGTTGGTGCAGTTGCAGTTCACATGATGAACGGTATCTGGGGTACAATCGCAGTTGGTCTCTTTGCTAACCCTGAAGTTCCTGGCTATGCACTTGTCGATCAGAACGGCAGCGAACTTGCAGGTCTCTTCTACGGCGGCGGCTTCGGACTTCTCGGCAGACAGCTCACAGGTTTCCTCGTAATCGGCGTTTACACAGCAATCACAATGGCTATCGTATTCATTCTTATCAAGAAGACAATCGGTCTCCGTGCTTCAGAATATGAAGAAATCACAGGTCTCGATATCACAGAACATGGTCTTATGTCATCATACGCAGACTTCGCTCCTTCACACAGCGACATGGGTCTTGCAGCTGCAAGAGAAGGCAAGGCAGCTGAAGCAGAAGCTCCGGCAGCTCCTAAGGTTCCTGTTGACAAGGCAATCGAAGTTGAAAACTATGTAACTCCTTCAGCTGACGGCAAGGAAAAGCTTACAAACGTAGTAGTAATCTTCAAGCAGGCAAAACTCCAGAACTTCATCGAAGCAATGGAAGCAATAGATGTAAAGGGTATCACAGTAACAAACGTTCTCGGATGCGGTATGCAGAACGGACAGCGTAACTACTACCGTGGTACTACAGTTGAAATGAACCTCCTTCCTAAGGTAAAGGCAGAGATCGCAGTATGCGCAGTTCCTGTTGAAAAGGTAGTAAACGCTGCTAAATCTGCTCTCTACACTGGTAACTACGGCGATGGTAAGATGTTCATCTATGACATCGAGAACGTAATCAAGATCCGTACAGGCGAAGAAGGCTACAACGCACTTCACGATTCGGAAGAATGGGAAAAATCATGATCTGATACAGGGTAAACGAAGCTTTTGCTTCGTTCCCTGTCAATGACAAACGGTCATTGTTAAATCGCTGACCTGGCAGCCATGAGTGAATAAAATTGTATTTTGATCTGATCACTTCTCCAGCATTCATGGCTGTCTTCTCATAAAAGAAATAAAAGGGAGAATTTAAAGCAAATGTCTAAATTCATTTTCGTAACAGGCGGAGTCGTTTCAGGACTCGGCAAAGGTATCACAGCAGCATCACTCGGAAGACTTCTGAAACAGCGCGGCTACAAGGTCACAATACAGAAATTTGACCCGTATATCAATGTCGATCCGGGAACCATGTCACCGTTTCAGCACGGCGAGGTTTTCGTAACTGATGACGGAGCTGAGACTGATCTTGACCTGGGACACTATGAGAGATTCGTAGACGAAAATCTTTCGGTACACTCAAACGTAACGACCGGAAAGATCTACTGGAACGTTATAACAAAGGAACGCCGCGGCGATTTCTTAGGCGGAACGGTTCAGGTCATTCCTCACATTACAAATGAGATCAAGGACAGAGTCTACAGTGCAGCAAACGAAGCAGGTGCTGATGTTGTTATCACAGAGATCGGCGGTACAGTCGGTGACATCGAATCAACACCGTTCCTTGAAGCC
>CADAPI010000132.1 GCA_902789705.1 uncultured Ruminococcus sp. | reverse complement strand
TAAGCTCGGAATTACTGTAGTTCTTCTTTATGTACTCGCAGATCCTGTTCATTGAACTGCCGGAAGCTGTCAGTCTGTCCAGTACGTCATCCTCCGGTTCAGGTTCCGGCCTGCGTTCGTCAAGCTCCTTGATGATCCGTTCAAGTGTTTTGTTTACATCTTCCTTGACAATAGGCTTGGTAAGATAATCACTTACGCCTATACCAACGCATCTGCGTGCATATTCAAACTCGAACATGGCAGTAAGAACGATTATTTTCATTTTCGGATGCTCTTTGATGATCTTTTCCGAAAGATCAATGCCGTCCATATAAGGCATTTTGATATCAACAAACATGATGTCCGGTTTAAAAACATCTATTGTGTTGATAGCCTCAATACTTCCCTGCGCCTCACCGCAGAATTCCAGTCCGAGACGCTCCCATTCGATCGTCATTTTAAGCAGACTTCGGTTTGACTTTTCATCATCCACGATCATGACCCTGTACATCAGGTCACCTCCCTGTTATTTACATTTATCTGTGATACGGAATATTGATATCTATCTCACAGAACTCCCCTACATTACTGTTTATTGTTACAAATGCATTACCCTTGTAAAAGCTCTTTATTCGGTTGACAGTACTCTTAAAACCAAAGCTCTTCTCATCATTTCCCTTAAGAAGAGCATCGATCTGCCACTGTTCCATGCCGATGCCGGAATCGTAAACTTTGATATGCATTCTGTTGTTCTCGGAATAAACACTGATACGTATAACGCCCGGTTCACCCTTCGGTATTATACCGTGCTGAATTGAATTCTCAACAAAAGGCTGAAGAATGAGCCTGGCGATCATCATATTTTCAAGTTCTTCTTCAATGTTGTACTCATCATTGAATTCCGTGTCATTTCTGAGTTTAAGAAGCTTGATGTATTTCTGAATGATCGTGATCTCATCTCTGACCGGTATCGCTTCACTTCCCTTGCTTAAGAACTTGCGGTAAAATACTCCCAGAGCCTCGACTGCATCGTAGACCTCCTCACGAGTGTTCTGAAGCGCCATGCAACTGATGGTATCGAGTGTGTTGTACAGAAAATGCGGCTTCATCTGCTCCTGAACAGCAACTCTTTCAGCGTGTCTCCGCTGTTCTTCCTCCACTTTTATCTCTTCAAGAAGAGTGTCAATTCTTGAAGCCATATCATTGTAGCACTGCTGCAGAGTACCGATCTCATCGTTTCGTTCACTGTGATCCTGGAACGGAACAGGTGATCCGTTTTCTTCGGCAAGCAGCATTGTTTCTGAAAGCTTTGTAACAGGACTGGTAATGTACTTGTTTATATACTTGCTGATAGAGCTCAGCATGATGACTATAAGCAGTAACATACCTATGATCTCGACTATGAGTTCGCGTGAAATATCATCAAAGAACGATATTTTTGATGAACAAACTATGTAAAAACCGGTATCAGTTAGTCTTTTACCGTCTATAGCTCTGTCTCCCTTTATAGTATGGAAAGAATCACGGTCTGTAATGCTGCGATACTGATCAAGAAGCTGTTCTATAACAGAGTTATCAGCATTACTGCTGATAACAGTGCCTTCGGAATCACAGTATGCCAGAAAACAGTCATCACTGGCAAAATTCTCATATGTTTCGGCCAGTTCACTTATCGGTATATTGATCACCAGCAGTCCCAGCGGTTTCTGAGTATCTATGTCATTTATAACTCTTGTAAAAGAAACGGTACTGATATCTGTATTGTTATCGAAAGCATTTCTGTTATCAGGAATTACTATCGCTCCGCCGTTCTTGATCTCTGCACGTCCGTACCAGCGCTGACTAAAAATTTCATCAGGCAACGGCTTCATAATTCCTATAGCAGTATTAACGTAATATGTCCTGGTCTCATATTTCGTAGGTGCCTCCGGCTCAGAATCTGTTCTTATAGGATTATTTTCAGGAACTTCACACTGTTTCAGAATAAAAACAGTATACCGTCCGGAGAAAGAATTAAGAATTCTGTGAAGTTCAGCTCTGACTGCATCATCACTGACTTTTTTTACAACAGCCTTCTGCTTGTCGTCACGAAGATAAGTAAGAACTGAATCGTTGACCATTATGAGTCTGCTGATGTTGTTTACGTTACTTATAACAGCTGAATAGCTTTTCTGAACTGCATTGACCTTATCAGCGTTACGGTCAGCAAAAGTACGAGCCAGCTTGATCCTGGTAATGGATACGAAAAATAGTGTACAAAGCAGTATCATCACTATCATTGATACTGCAAAAATACGCTGGACTTTATTCTTGATGCTAAGATTATTAAACCATCTGGCTTTATTCTTCATTTTTACTCCTGAATGTAGTCTGGAAAAACACTGTTAAAGCCGGAAATCACAGATCACACCGGCCCACATACTTCTAAAAATCAGCGTTTTCTAATATGCATACCAGTTGAACACGGCATACAATATTAGTATACTATTCTTTTAACCTTTATGCAATAAAAATATCGTCAAATAATTGATTAAATATTGCTGACTACTGTGTTTTTAATCAGAATTTGCGTATTACACCTGTATTCAGCCGTCTGTCACTTCAACAGTAACATCAGAATGATTCGATAACCTTGGAAAGGAACTGTCTGAAAGTTGCAAGATCAGTAAGTTCTGTCTTTCCGTTTTTATCAGTATCTGCAGCCTGCTTCTGAATGTCGGTAAATTCCCTGTCACCGATAAGATAAAGCGAAAGCAGTGAAAGGTCAGTTATGTCTATCTTTCCATCGGCATTTATATCGCCTGTTGTCACCTTGTCTTTTTTCTCCGGTTCTTCAGTTTTTTCAGTCAGTACAAAATTTTTAAAATCTTTCTCGCCGAGTTTTGAAATATACTCCTCAATTTTATCTGTCTTCTCCGCATAAACTGTAAGATTCGGACAGTTATCAAAGTTTCTTTCAATGATCCATACTGAGGAAGGAAGAGTCACCTTTTCCAGACTGTCTGAATCACAGAATGCATATGTTTCAAGCTGCTCAGTGCCATTCTGAACGGTTACAGATCTCAGATTCTTACACGAACTGAAGGCACCCTTCAAAATTTTCTGAATGCCTTCCGGAACAGTATAATCCTCGCCTTTTCGTCCTGCAGGATATGAAACAAGGTCTTTCGTCACGTTTCCGCCTGCCCAGTGTGTTTCTTTAAAAAGCACACCGTCAGAGGCATAATAGAATTTATTATCAGGTGAAACGCTGATCGATTCAAGATCGGTACACTCTGAAAATGCATAATCGCCGATTTTCTTAACCGATGAAGGGATGCTTAATGACTTCATGGTCACACAGTTCAGAAATGCATAATCTCCTATGCTTTCGATCTTGTCATGAAGATCTATCGACTCAAGATTTACGCAGCCTGAAAAAGTGTTTTTCTCAACAGTGGTTACCTTTCCGGGAATATTGATCTTCTGGAGCCATATACAGTCTTCAAAAGCGCTGAAACCTATCTTTGAAACGCTTTCCGGAATTTCAGGTTCAAACAGCATCGTATTCTGAAATGCGCAGCTGCCTATCTCCTCAACAGTATCCGGAATAATAACTTCTGCAAAATAAATACAGTCCTTAAAACCGCCAAGTCCTTCCCCGATCCTTACTACCGGTTTTCCGTCAACGTAAGCAGGTATCTCGGCTGCATGAAGACGTTTATCAGCCTGACTGAGAGTCATTTTTCCGTTAAATTCTGAAAACCTCATAAGCTCAGTGTAATCGCGGTATGTGATACCGGTTTTCTGTGCATACTCCTTTGCAAGAGTTTCTTCATAACCGTAAATTATATAATCCTTGTCAACTGTAATAGTCTCATTCTCTTCATCATAAATGCAGCCAAATGCACAGCCACCAATGTTTTCTACAGTATCTGCCACTACAAAACTATGAAGAGCAGTACATGACAGAAAAGCCCCTTCGCCTATTGATTCTATAGTAGGCGGGATGATCACCATGCTTACTTTTTCAAGTCCGTAAAATGCATAATCGCCGATAGATGTTATCATTTCATCGCCCAGCATAACCGGAATCACTATGTTTTCTCTGTCAACAAGCCACTCTGTAATTTCGGCAGTACCGTCTTCCTTTATTCTGTAGTTAAAAAGAACTTCTCCGCTTTCAGAGTCAGATGCAGAACCTGTTTCTCCTGCGGATGATTCCGGATTTACAGACTCCTCTGCATAAACAGAAGTATCAAAAGAACCAAAAGCAAACACAAACATTAAAGCTGCCGCTGAAGCAAGTAATCTTTTTTTCATCTTATACCCCTTAAACTTAGGAAAGCGCTGATTTATTCATAAATCAGCATGGGGCACGGGGCGAAGCCCCGCAATCTCCCCACCCGGAAATACGGCGAAGCCGTATTTCCGATTTGATCAGTGTTTCCTTAAAATTAATCTTTTATATTATACTTCAATTTCCGGTTTTTTTCAAGAGGATGACAGAAAAAGCCTGTATTATTCATTAAAAAACATACAAAGTGTTGATTCCGCATATATTGTTTTTTTCCACTTAAAAATAATCATTGACTTTGAGAATGCAAAACTGATATAATATCAATAAGGGAGGGGTTATATTGTGAGAAAAATACCTGTATACTGGAAAACCGTTTTAGCTTTTATCTTATTTACCGGACTTCTGGCGCTGGCCGGATTCATTACGCCGTTCTGCGACTGGTACACCAATGCTCTGTATCCGTATCTGTGTGACGGAATAAGTCATATTACAGGGCCTGTGCCTTTTGCTGTCGGTGAGATAATAATGTATCTCGGTGCCGTCTCACTCATTTGCGGCATACTGTTTCTGATACTTCTTGTTTTTAAAAGGAAAAAATCAGGATACCGTAAATTCTGCGCCGGTTATTTCAAGACCCTGCTAATGGTTCTTGTCTGCATCGTATTTATCTACATGCCGGCATGGTACATCCCATTCTGCGGAACGGTTCTGGGCGGAGAAAATGTGAATGCTAAAACTTCGTACAGTTTTGAAGAGCTGCAGGATGTCGCCCGCTATGCGGTCGAGGGGATAAATTCAGCCGCTGAATTTATCGTGACGAATCCTGACGGAACGGTTGATTTTCCCGATGATGAGGAAGCAAGAATACTTATAGCCGAGGCAATGCATGGAATAAGCAGCAGATATCCAAGGCTCGGAGGATACTATCCTCCTGTTAAAACGGCACTCTGTTCGGACATACTTGAAAGAATGTACATCGGCGGGTTCAATTATCCGTTTACAATGGAACCGACAATAAACAAGTACACAGGCCCGATGACCTCGTACTCTCTGAAAGCTCATGAATACTGCCATCACAAAGGATATGAAAAAGAAAATGAAGCGAATTTTCTAAGCGAGCTTGCACTTACGGAAAGCAGTGATCCGTTCATGCGTCTGTCAGCATTCTGGGATATGTACAGCTGGATCTGCGACGATTATTTAACTGAAGTGGACAGCGTTATCGACGGAATGATAAAAAGCGGTGAAGTAAAGATGCCGTATGAACCCGGAACTCAGGAGTATTTTCGTGCTTTGAAAAAAATTGCTGAACAGATCAACGATATCCCGTGTATCAGCAATCGCGCAAATATGATATACACTGAATCATTTGAGATCAAAACTGAGATATATGAAGCTGATTCTCACCCGATAGATGAAATGCCGAAAGTGGAAACAGTCATTGAGGAAGTTTCCGACACCGGCTGGGAGGTACAGGGGGAGATACTGAAAGAGAATTCCTATGACGGTGTGACTCTGCTCTGGCTGCAGTATTTTGATGAAATGAAGCAAAGGAAACGCTGATTTATTCATAAATCAGCGCGGGGTCCGGGGCGAAGCCCCGCAAATCCCACCTCCGGAAATCCGGCAAAGCCGGATTTCCGGTTTAATCAGTGTATCCCAAAACAATTTAAGAGAAATAAAAAAGCCCTGAAAAAAATCAGCATATCCTGCTTAAGCAGGATATGCTGATCTGTTTTATCAGGATCTTATCAGAACTTAATGATCTCAGGAGCCTTTGTAAATGAGCTGATAGTCGCAACTGCATCCTTTATGTAGAATGCTTCTGTGTTACCGTCATCAGCAGAATACATTGACTGAAGCTGCGGATAATCATCGAGTACAGCCTGTCTTGCTTCTCTTCTGTCGTCTTCAACGAGTGTGCCGGCAATTCTTATCCATTCGCCGCCTTTGAAAGCGCAGATCTCGAATTTAGGATTGATGTGAAGCTGCTTTGAAACGTTCTTGCTCTTGCCTGTCTGGATATAAATCTTTCCTTCAAACATTACTGCTGTGCCGAACGGTCTTACACGTGGCTGGTCGCCTTCAACTGTTGCAAGATAATATGTATCTGCTTCCTTTAAAAACTTTAATACTCTTTCCATGTTTTCCTCCTGTTTTTCCCGGGATGTATTTAATGTGTTTATATTACGGCAATAAGCCGTGAAAAGCTTTTATAAGTATAATAATATCTCACTGATGATCAAAAGTCCAGTATTATTTTGTCATGCATTCTGAACACGTACATTTAATTTGCGGCTGCTGCTGTTCGCGTGCATCTGTTTCTTTGCATGATACATCGCTTCATCAGCACGGTTCATAATCTGCTCGTATGAACTGTCTTCACGCTGATATGTGGCATAACCGGCTGCGATACTGAGTATAAAATCTTCATTTTCTGAAAACGCTTCAAAATGTGTGCGCTTTCTGTTATACTCGTCAGCCTTTTTCTGCAGTGCGGCAGTCTTTGCTTCAAGTTCGGCTTTATCTGCCTTGCCTATCAGAGCGATAAATTCGTCACCGCCGACACGGTAAACCTTATCAAATACTGAAGATATGCAGTCTGCGGCACATCTTAACAGTACGTCGCCGCCTGCGTGGCCGAAAGTATCGTTGGTATATTTCAGATAATTAAGGTCAAGTGAAACGATGCTGATGCTGTCAAGCGCCATCTTATGCGCATCACGCTCCAGAGCATAACGGTTGCCGAGCTTTGTAAGATTATCGGTATAGGCGATCTCATGGAGAAGCTCATCTTCACGTTCCTTGAAAAATGCCTTCATGAGGTTCTGAATTCCGTCAACGATAGCAATCGCAATATACATCAGAAGCCCTATCTTGGAGAGATACGACTGCTGTCCCAGTGTGGATACGAAACTGAAAAAGATAACGTTTATCAGCATGAAAAACAGAAGCAGAATTAAAGAGATCCTGCGAAGCGGTGTGATCTTCCTGAATTTCCGCATAATTACAGATACAACAGTGAAAACTCCCAGTGAACCGACAAAGATCTTGATAGTCCTTGTATATGAAGCGAGACCTGAGAAGTGGATAACTGTAAGTATCACGTCCAGAACAGAAAATACATAAAACACCCACTTCATATCAAGCTTAGGTACGATGTTTTCAAAATACAGAACTGCCAGAAGCGGAAGCAGATAGAGTGCAAAATAGTTGAGATAGTACTGCGTGACCGGATTCTGAAAAATGTACTGATTGGTAAACAGCGGGCAGTTCGTATATATCGTAAAAACAACAGCCACAGAACCGAGCGACAGTGCTTCCGGCATCGGACTGTGCATAAGCACGCTTACCAGATAGATCAGCATAAGCATAATTCCGAATGTGAAAAGAAAAATATTCGGAATAAAAGCCACCATTTCCTCGCACAGATATCCGTAGATAAGTTCGTTTCTGGATCCTATCGCCACATCATAATGGGTAAGAAACTTGTTTTCGTATGCTGTTTCAATGCGGATCATTATCTGTCCCTCACCTGATTCAGGCATTGTGATAAAGTGCGTATAAGTGCCCGGCGACTCGGTAAAACGAAGCTTTTCACCGAAATGATAGATCTTTGTCTTTTCGTCTCCGGAAATGAAATACGCATCAAGATAAGAGTCGTTGGTACGGAATGATATTACTTTACCGAGCATATTCTCATCCAGATCATGATACATTTCCAGCACATACGACACGGTATCATCAGAATAGTAAGAATCTGAATCTTTCTGAACTGCCTGTGATGTCCAGCCAAGCATGTATTTTAATGAATCCGCCGAATTCGGTACCCCTTTCACAGCGACTTTGGTTATAACCAGAATCACGGTGAACAGGACTGCCATTAAAACAACGGCGGTATTTCGAGGATTTTTAGTCAAAAGGCTCCCCTCCCCTGCATATCATAATTTACATTATTCCCGATATCCGCATACTGCAGCCGCGGATTATTTGTCAGAAGCGAACCACAATTCAGCAGTTTGCTCCAGATCATGCCCCTATTCAAAACTGTTATTTTATACAGTTTTTCAATTTATATTATATCACATTCCGCTGTTTTTTTCAACACCTGCACTGTGCATATATTGCTTTTTTTATCGTGCTGTGCTATGATTTAGGATGGAAAAACGTTAGTGAACATTTAGGAAGCGCTGATTTATTCAGTGCGCACTTAACGCCAATTACGTTAACCACAATATGAAAAGGCGGAATAATAGCATGTTAAACGGAAAAAGAATAATCTGGTTCAATCACTGGTTCACACAGGCCTATAATTTCATAGAACTCCTTAAACAGGATCCGCGTAATTACGTGATCGCAAGCGCAAAGAAAATACCTTTTGCCTTCGGCGCATGTGCTGATGAGCGCTATGAAGAACCGACAGGCATAAGCGGTGAGGACTATGTTAGCTGGTGTCTTGATTTCTGTAAAAAACATTCGGTAGATGTTTTCTTCGTAAAAAGATTTCGTGAAGAGACTGAAAAACATCTGGACCGTTTTAAATCTGAAGGCATTCATGTTATCTCCGACGGAAATGCAGAACAGAACCGAATGCTGGGCAGTAAATTTTTATCCTGCAATTTCATGAAAGAACACGATCTCTGCCTCGTTCCGCACATGGAGCTTATAACTGACGCCGGTGATTTTGAGCGTGCGTACAGAAAAATAAAGGAACATTACGGTCCGGAACATCACGTATGTATCAAAGCCGACCGTGACGAAGGCGGTATCACTTACCGCAGACTGTACGATGACGATGCTCCGAAAACATTTTCAGGAGATATTTACTTTCAGTCATTTGCCGAAGATCTGAAAAGCCGTGAAAAGTTCTCATCTATGGTGGTAATGCCGTATCTGGATGAGCCTGAGATAAGTATAGACTGCATGAGAACCCAGGACGGACTTATCGCGGTTCCGAGGCGTAAGATAGATACACGTATTACCGAGCTTCGCTTTGATACGGAGCTTATAGAAACTGCAAAGAAAATAAGCGAAACCGTGAAAATTGAATATCCGTACAATATCCAGCTTCGTCCTTTAAACGGCAGGAATGTGTTTATGGAGATCAACACAAGAATGGCCGGCGGATGCTACAAGGCAGGTCTAATCGGCTGTAATTTTCCTCAGCTTGCGG
This sequence comes from uncultured Ruminococcus sp., assembly GCA_902789705.1. Classification (GTDB taxonomy): domain Bacteria; phylum Bacillota; class Clostridia; order Oscillospirales; family Ruminococcaceae; genus HUN007. The sequence goes on along the minus strand of CADAPI010000132.1, from coordinate 937 downwards.
TAAGCTATGCATTGGGCGACATAATCGATACGGAAAAGATCATTTCAGGATTTAAAAATGTTATGGTCGGAGAGGTTGCCGCAGCAGTAATTGTTTGACTTTTGCCGTACTTATATATTATAATAGAATTGTTTATAGTTCATAGTTGATAAAGTTGAACAAAAAAGGAATACAGAAAACGGCTTATATACATTCGAAAATGGTTCAGTTATAAGGAAACGCTGATTTCTTCATAAATCAGCGTGGGGCTCTGGGGCGAAGCCCCGGAAATCCCATCTCTGAAAATCCGGCGAAGCCGGATTTCCAATTTAATCAGTGTTTCCATAATTTTATGAGGTGTATGTGTTATGAAAATGCAAAAATGTATCAGTATTGCCTTAACCGCATTACTGACAGCCGCTTCCTTTATGCCGCAGGCGTCACTTTCTTTTTATTCTGCAGACAATATTTCAGCTGAAGAATCTGCTGATGCGGCTGTCGCAGAAAGAGAGATCGGCTTCTCGGTACCTTCGGGATGCTATGATTCTGAAATGAAAGTCGAGCTTTCTTCAAAATCAGGCAGGACTATCGTTTACACAACAGACGGAAGCGATCCGACAAAATCATCAACTGCAAAGGTGTACTCATCTGCAGTTACAGTAACAGACCGTACAAACGAACCTAATAAATGGAGTTTATATGAAGAAAACGAAAACTCCGATCAGTCCATATCCAGACAAACGGGATATAAAAAACCGACTTACAATGTCGAAAAGGTTACTGTAATACGTGCTGCGGTCAAAAATCAGGACGGGACATACGGCAAAGTGGAAAGCGAAACATATATCATAAAAAACGGCGTTCTGAAGCAGTTTGATAATATAATGGTGGTTTCCCTTGTAACCGATCCGGATAACCTGTTTTCACCTGATACGGGTATTTATGTAACAGGAAAACA
>CADAPI010000131.1 GCA_902789705.1 uncultured Ruminococcus sp. | reverse complement strand
GTTTGGCGATAACGGTGCCTTCGAAAGCCTGCAGACGTTCGCGGTTGCCTTCAACAACCTTGACCCATACGCGTACGGTGTCGCCGACGTTGAACTGAGGCAGATCGCTGCGGATCTGTTTTGTTTACAGTAAAAAAACTCCTTCACTTTCAGAATCACAGAAAGTGAAGGAGTAATTTTTTATTAAGTTTTTAAAATCTGAAACATTCCGGCTGCGGGCTTAGTATTTATAGTAATTATTATTGTTATCGTAATTGTTTACGCCGTACTGATCAGAAGAAGGTATACCGTTTGTGAAAGGAAGATCATTGCAACGCACCAGCCTTCAGACTTGCCGTAGGATTTTGCAAACTTGAACATCAGAATTCCGGTCAGAACTGCTGCCCCGATACTCAGTACTAATATAAACAGTGCGAAAAACATCATTGAAGCTGCATCAGACGCTGACATGTGTGAAGAATTCAGCGTCATCATCATTTGTCTGGAATAGAACCCCATATAGAAGATCATGAATACTGAATAAACAGCGATCCATATAGCTCCGAGAGTTTTTTTACCTGTCGCTATTTTTGACATTACAAGTGTTGAATAGAACGGTATTATCGCTTTCCATCCTGCTTCCCCGGCTTTTTCGAAAAGCTTACACTGAGCAACTAAAACTACAACCGTCAGTGCAAGGCTGAATACCATTATTTCGATATAGAACGCTGCTACTGCTCCAAATACTACTCCCATAATTATCGTCTCCTTTTTCTCTTTTCTTTTGACTTTTTCTTTCTTATAAAAATCACATAGATTTTTATAAGAATATTATACATAAAACCATTCAGCCTGTCAAGTGTTTTTAATTAGCACTCTCGCCCATTATCTGCTATTGACATTTGAATTAATAGTGTTATAATAAAGTATAAAATAAAAAGGAAAAAGGAGAACAAATATATGAATGCACAGAAATTCACTCAGAAATCACTCGAAGCTGTCAACGAAGCCCAGAGTATCGCAATTTCAAATCAGCAGATGAACATTGAACAGGTACATCTCTTTCTTGCTCTTCTGAATCAGGAAGGAAGCCTTACAGCTCAGCTGCTTAGGAAAATGGATATATCTCCTGAAGCAGTTGCTGCAACAACAGAGACCATTGTATCAGGGCTTCCGAAGGTAACAGGCTCAGGCAGAAAACCTGACACGGTTTATCTTTCAAGAAGCGTTGACAATGCTCTTATCGCTTCGGAAAACATTGCAAAGCAGATGGGCGACGAGTATGTTTCAGTGGAACACATCGTACTCTCACTCCTCAAGGATCCTGATTCCGAGATGAAAAAGATCATCTCACAGCATAATATAACTGAACAGGAATTCATGACTGCTCTTGCTTCAGTAAGAGGCAACACAAGAGTCACAAGCCAGAACCCTGAGGAAACATATGACGTACTCAAGAAATACGGTCAGGACCTTACAGACCTTGCAAGAAACAGCAAGCTCGATCCTGTTATCGGCCGTGACAGCGAGATAAGAAATATAATCAGAATTCTTTCAAGAAAGACAAAGAACAACCCTGTTGTTATCGGTGAACCTGGTGTAGGTAAAACTGCTATCGCAGAAGGACTTGCACTCCGTATCGTCCGCGGCGACGTACCTTCTTCACTCCGCAACAAGCACATCTTCTCACTCGACCTCGGCGCACTTGTTGCAGGTGCTAAGTTCAAGGGCGAATTCGAAGAACGTTTCAAGGCTGTTCTTAAAGAAATAAAAGCATCCGACGGTGAGATCATCCTCTTCATCGACGAGATCCACATGATAGTCGGAGCCGGCAAGGGCGAAGGCGCAATGGATGCCGGAAACCTCTTAAAGCCGATGCTTGCCCGCGGCGAAATCGACTGTATCGGTGCAACAACACTTGACGAATACAGAAAATACATCGAAAAGGACAAGGCTCTCGAAAGAAGATTCCAGCCGGTTTACGTAAACGAACCTACTGTTGAAGATACTATCTCCATCCTCCGTGGTCTTAAGGAAAGATACGAAGTATTCCACGGCGTTAAGATCCAGGATCAGGCGCTTATCTCAGCTGCTGTACTCTCAAACAGATACATCACTGACCGTTTCCTTCCGGACAAGGCTATCGACCTTGTGGATGAAGCCTGCGCTATGATCAAGACCGAGATCGATTCAATGCCGACTGAACTCGATGAGATCTCACGTCACATCATGACCCTCGAAATCGAGGAAACTGCGCTTAAGAAGGAAGAAGACAAGCTTTCTGCTGAACACTTAAGCGAGATCCAGAAAGAACTCGCTGAACTCCGTGAGAAATTCAACTCAATGAAGGCTCAGTGGGAAAACGAAAAGAATGCGATCACAGACGTAAAGAAGCTTCGTGAGGAACTCGAAGCTGTAAACGCTGAAATAGAAAAGGCTGAACGTGAGTACGACCTGAACAAGGCTGCCGAGCTCAAATATTCAAAGCTTCCTGAACTCAAGAAGCAGATCGAAGAAAAGGAAGCTCTCGCCGAAGAATCAAAGGGCGACAACTCGCTCCTCAGAAACAAGGTAACTGAAGAAGAAATCACAAAGATAATCGGCCGCTGGACAGGCATCCCTGTTTCAAAGCTCGTTGAAAGCGAACGTGAAAAGCTCCTACACATGGAAGAAACACTCCACAAGAGAGTCATCGGTCAGGACGAGGCTGTGCGCAAGGTTTCAGAAGCCATCCTCCGTTCAAGAGCAGGTATCCAGAATCCGAACCAGCCGCTCGGCTCATTCCTCTTCCTCGGACCTACAGGTGTTGGTAAGACAGAACTTGCAAAAGCTCTTGCACAGTGCCTCTTCGACGATGAAAAGAACATTGTCCGTATCGACATGAGTGAATACATGGAGAAGCACGCCGTAAGCAGACTCATAGGAGCTCCTCCAGGATATGTCGGCTACGAGGAAGGCGGTCAGCTTACGGAAGCTGTAAGAAGAAGACCGTACTCGGTAGTTCTCTTCGATGAAGTCGAAAAGGCTCATCCGGATGTGTTCAACACACTTCTTCAGGTACTCGACGACGGACGTATCACAGACTCACAGGGCCGTCTCGTTGACTTCAAGAACACTATCATCATCCTCACTTCAAACCTCGGTTCAAACTACATTCTCGACGGTATAGTTGACGGCGAGATCACGGAAGAAGCACGCCAGAAGGTAGACAAGGTACTTAAGCAGAGCTTCCGTCCTGAATTCCTCAACCGTCTTGACGAAATAGTATTCTACAAGCCGCTCATGAAGGATCAGGTCATCAAGATCGTTGATCTCATGCTCGTTTCCCTCCAGAAGCGTCTTGAAAACAAGCAGCTCACCATCACAGTTACTGATGCTGCCAAGGAATTCATCATCGAAGACGGTTTCGACCCGAACTTCGGTGCAAGACCGCTCAAGAGATACATTCAGAGAACAGTCGAAACACTCGTTGCCAAGAAGATCATCGCAGTTGACTTAGCTCCTGGTTCAGAACTTATCGTTGACTACGACAAGGAAAAGGGAGAATTCACCTGCACTGAAAAGCAGCCGATTGAAGAGGCTAAATAAGTAAATACAAGAGAGAATATAAAAAGTTCTCTTTAATGCGGATCAGCATATCCAGCCTTTAATCTGGCAGGATATGCTGATTTTATTATAACTGCCTTGACTAACCGGTAAAATTCGGATATAATGAAAAATGACTGTGCAGAGTTACTGAGCTCTGCAGAACCTACGTTCAATAATGTAAGGAAGGAGGGTGCAAATGAAACTTTTCGGACATTTCAGAAAAACGGATACTGAAAGCAGTGATGAACAGAAAACGGAACTTACAGACAGTGAAGCAAGGCGAAGGCAGAAAGCAGCTCTCTTTCACGAAGATGATGAAAAGGCCTATCTTACTGACGAAAGCGGCAATGTTTTCATCATTGACCGCTTCCCGTTCTGCATCGGCAGGCGTTCCGTACAGGAAGGAAATGATCTTTCACTTCCGGACATCGCCGAGATCTCAGGTATACATGCTGCGATAACTTTTGAAAGCGGGCGCTATTATCTTTCCGACCAGAACTCAACAAACGGTACGTTCATTGCACGCGAAGACTGCGAACTGTTTTCTGAGGAAAGCCGCGTGGACAAGGAAGAGATACATGACGGGAACAGATTCTATCTGTACCGGACGGAGTTTACATTTCACGTTGACATACGTTCCTCCCAGACCTGCCTTATAACAGACCAGAACGCTGAAACGCTGATGCTGGACCAGTGCGGCGACGAACCCGAAGCGCCTCCGGCAGTTATCAGTACTGAAAACGGAACGGTACCGGTTTACGGAAACGGATACACCGGCGAAAACTTCAGAATAGAACGTTCATCCGTAAGAAACAGGACCCTCTACTTTATCACTTTCACAGTTTCTGCAGACATCGAAGGAGAAGCTGTCGAAGCGGGAGACCGGACCGAACTGTTTTCAGGATGTCACTTCAGAGCAAACGGAAAGGAATATACTTTTCTTATAAGATGAACGAAAAACGATTTTACACATTCAATCAGCGTTTCCTTAACGCAATACGGAAAACGGAGAACAGCAAATGAACTATATTTCTGCATACTGTACGGACACAGGTGCTATAAAGCGTATAAACCAGGACAGCCTCTGCATCAAATCAGCGGTGATGAACGGAAACGAATATATTTTAGCTGCTGTATGCGACGGGCTGGGAGGACTTTCAGACGGCGAAACAGCCAGTGCCTTTGTTATATGCACGCTGTCGGAATGGTTTGAGAAAAAGCTTCCTGAAATGCTGAAGGAAAGAAAAAACATACTTCACATCCGTCACGATCTGGATGACACTCTCCGCGACGCATCAGACAGGCTCAACGCTTATGCTGAACGAACAGGCAAAACCCTCGGTACCACTATGACGGCTCTTATCTTTCTCGGGAACCTGAACAAGATCATTGCCGCACACATAGGTGACTCCCGTGCATATATGATAAAGAACGGAAACGCAGAGCTTCTTACTACGGATCATTCAGTCATCTTCGACGAGATAAGATCCGGAAAGCTCACCGAGGAGGAAGCCGCAGCTGATACAAGACAGAACCAGCTTACCCGATGCATAGGAGCCGGTCTTGAAGATGTGACATTTGACTACAGCATCCTTCCGGAGGAATATGATACGGTGTACATGATCTGCTCGGACGGCTTCGTCAAGAAGATAACCGCCGGCGAGATAGCTGCAGAGCTCGATCCTGAAGTGATAACCGACGATGACACTGCAGAACGGAAGCTTGCACATCTTACAAAGCTCTGCATTGAACGTGAGGAAACTGACAACATATCATCACTGACGATAAAACTTAGTGAAAGGGCGGAAAAATCAGATTGCTGAGCAAAGGTACAATTCTTAACAACAGATACCGTATTGAAGAAGTAGTCGGACGCGGCGGTCTTTCCGTGGTTTACAAGGCATTCGACCTTGAAGCGAACGGTGCCGTCCGTGCCGTAAAGGAGATCTCAAAAAGCTGTACGGAAATGGTAGCGTCAGCAAAGCAGGAGTCAAAGCTCATCAAGGAACTGTACGAAGCTGACAAGTCAAACTTCTTTCCGAACATAATCCAGCACGCGGAAACAAGGGACTGCTTCTACATCGTTATGGACTACATTGACGGTACTTCAATGAGCACCGTTCTGCGTTCGGGCGCACTTCCCCACTCACTTGTTCTCGAATACGGCAAGGAGATATGTTCGGTGGTACAGTTCCTTCACGATTACGGTAAAATATACAGCGACATGAAGCCGGACAATATCATGATCATAAACAGGCAGAGCACGATACGAAGCTCATTCGGTTCGGACAGACGTTCCGGCCTGCTGAAATTCATCGACTTCGGTGCCGTTGTACAGATGGAATCCGGCGTACCTATCCAGTACACTCCGGAATATGCAGCCCCTGAACAGCTGAATGCCGAACGTCTCGACAAACGTACCGACATATTCAACATCGGAGCCGCCATCTACCACATGGTGACCGGCAAAAAGCCTTTGCCGGTGTGTGACCGCAATAAAAAATTCAGAAGTTCGGACAAACGTTTTGTCTTTGATCCGAAGGACAGAAAGACTGACTACACACTTAAAAAGATCATTGCAAAATGCACGGAAGATGATCCGGAAAAGCGTTACCGCTCCTGTCACGAACTTTATCACGCCCTTGAAAAAGCTGAAAAGAACAGCAATATAAAGCTTACTCTTTTCACTGCTGCCGCCGCAGTTTTAATGGGCGCAGTTTGTCTTTTTTCATACGGAAAATACCGCAGTGAAGAGATCATGAGCTACGACCAGCTTATCATGACGGCAGAAAAATCAGCTTCCGGAGGTGAAAAAACTGAAGCGTACCGGCAGGCTGCGAAGCTCCGTCCTGAAAAAACGAAAGCGTATTTCGGACTTATGGAAGCCTACAAGGAAGATGTGTCGTTTACAGAGGAAGAGTCATACGAGCTTGTGCGCCTTATGACTGCAAATCTTGCAGAGCTGAAAAACGATCCGGAATACGAACTCATGGCCTTCGAAGCCGGCAAGCTCTACTGGTACTACTACGACTACGGTGCCGGATCCAACGAGGACAACACCACCACAAGAATGAAAGCCTCATCGGAATGGTTCTCGGACGCACTCAACGAAGACCTTCGCATGATCTCTGAAAAGAAATATCAGATGGCAAAGGTCTATCATGACATAGCAGATTTCCACGCTGAGATACAGAAACTTGTTATCGAAGGCGATGATGCCGAAGTCTACAGCGACTACTGGCACAGCCTGACGGAAATGAACAGATTTGTCCGTTCATCGCAGACTGAAACGGAAATTGTCCTTCTTGAAACCTACAGACTGATAATGAATTCTATAAACACCTACGCTTACAAGTTCTCGGCATTTATTCCGGAAGATGAAATGCGTGCTCTGTTTGACGACGCAAAAGCCGGAACCGACGAACTGGTGACCACAACCGAAAAGACCGCCCAGATACGACAGAGCATAATTGACAGCTATGACGCAGCAAGCAGATCCATCGACCGGGCATACGGAGGAAGAAAATGAACTATACATTCTGGAAAATACTCTTTATAGGTTCAGGGGCACTGACAGTTTTACTGATCATTCTGACGATAATATTCACCATCAGGTTCCGTTTCTTCGAACTCGTGCGTTTCCTGATACACAACAGAAACGAGACTTCCGCACCGGTCTCCTACAATCAGACCGTAACTCCGAAACGCTCCGAAAAGCCGGCTGTCACTGAAAAGCTCGCCGACCGCAGAACGGAAAACTACAGCGGAATAACCCCCGACGGCACCGTAATAGCCTGCCGCCCGGCAGACACCGCCTCACCGGACAGCTTCGTCATAACCCGGAACACAATAATAATAAACACCGACCCGTCGGTACTCGATCAGATATAAACAGCAAAAAAGGCATCAATGCAGCAAGCTGCATTGATGCCTTTGTTTATTAATTCGGATATTCAACGACCGGAAATCAGGAGCATAACACCTGTTCTGACGGAACCCATTCATTCCGGCGGGAGTCATTCATTCCGGCGGGACTCATTCGTTTCGGCGGGACTCATTTATTCCGGCGGGACTCATTCATTCCG
>CADAPI010000130.1 GCA_902789705.1 uncultured Ruminococcus sp. | reverse complement strand
TCACTAATTCCGCATAATGTGAATACAGCGATAACATCGATGAATTCATCTGATTCAGAAAGTCTTCATAATCAGTTCCTTTGATTTTTGCAAATGTAACGAAAATCAAAGGCCAGTTTCCCTGTAGTTCTCTCATTTTCGCATCATTCCAGACTTCAAGGCCTTTAAAAAGGTCAGCCCTTCCGGCATATTCCGGACTGAAGAAACATTCGAGCATACTCATGTTCAGGGTTTTTCCGAAACGGCGCGGACGGGTTATAAGGGTAACTTCATCCTTTGCTGTCCACCAGTCCTTTATGAACTTCGTCTTGTCTATAAAAAAACAGTTTTCCTCTATCAGTTTGCTGAAGCTCTGCACTCCTGTTCCTATTTCACGAGGCATATTATCTGCTCCTTTCCTTTTGTTTTCTTTCATATATTAGTATACTGTATTTATGTCTTTTTGGCAATAGAGAAAACGGCACCTTCAGCTAAGGCTGAAAGTGCCGTAAAATTATATTCAGTTTTACCCCCTGCTGCGTCTGCGGCGGTCTTTGTCCGGGTGGAGTCTGTAGTACTCCTCCTTGTCCTTGTACATGCGTTCGTCGGCGGTCTGCATTGCTTTGCAGATGTCGTACTCGCCTGTGACGTAAACTGTACCTACTGCAAAACGCACATCGGATGTGGTTTCAGTGAGGGTGCGGAGCTGGTCTGCCAGTTCTGCAAGCTTTTCTTCCGTGATGTCCGGACAGAGTACGACGAATTCGTCGCCGCCGGCACGGTAGATCTCATAGTCGCCGAAAGCGATCTTCAGGAGAGATGCCGCTCTGGAAAGAAGTTTGTCGCCGGCTTCGTGACCTTCGTCATCGTTGACCGTCTTAAGTCCGTTAAGATCGGCAAAGGCTATACCCATCTTTTCAGGAGCCTTCACTTCACCGGAAACGATCTTATCCACACGGTCGTTCATTGCATTCCGGTTGCTTACCTGTGTAAGACCGTCAACTGAGCTCTTGAATTCAAGATTTGAGATAAGATAATGGTTCTGAATAACGGCGGCAAGCAGGAATGATGAAAGTTCGAGAACGCTTTTTATCTTCAGGACTTTTGATACATCAAAGTTTGCTGCCCAGATAAATCCTACAAGTGTGTGTTTGCAGCGGATCTCGTAAAGAACTATATTTTTAACGCCGTGATTGCAGAGTGAACGATACCAGTCAGGATCGCGTTCCTCAATAACGCTGAGATCCTCAAGGATAAGACAGTCGCTCATTTCAAGAATTTTTTCCCATCGTTCAACTGCTTCAAACGGAGTACATCCCAGATCTTCAGCTATGCTTTCCAGTATTTCGTTCTGAACGCCCGCCTCGGTAACGCACATGCACTTCTGACTGCTTACATCAACCGGATAAATCGAACACTTATCTGCACCGCAGAACTGTTTTATTTCAGCAGTAACTGAAGCAAGCGCCTGCCAGAAATCCTGCATTTCGTGCAGCTTGATGCTTATATCAGTTACAGCAGCAGAAACATCGGCAGGATGCTGTGACATCGATTCTGTTTCCAGATCATTTTCGTATTCGAGTATGTAGAGACAGTATACCTTTTTCGTGCCCCCTTCTGAAACTTCATCAAAATTCGTTACCGGAATGTAGAAGCCCTTCAGCCAGAATCCGCGGGCATTTACGTAGGAGTAAAGTGATTTCTTTGTACTGCCGCTCCTGTAAAGATATCTTTCAAAATTAAGATCCATCCAGTAATTTCTGTACGGTATTCCCGGATAGAATTCAGGTGCATTCGGGTTGAAATGAAGCATGCCCTCATTCATTTTGTTTACGCCTTCAAGACGTATCTCACTGAAACTTCCGTCCGGAAGGATGTCAAAAGAATATAAGCTTACAAGCGCATCAAAGCCTTCAAGCCATGCCTGATAATCCATTAATAATTCCCCCTTTATCATAAATAAATGTTTTTACATAAGATTCCTTTTTAATTCACTATGATCAGTAGCAGTCGTAATTATAGACCACTCTTGAAAAATCAAGTTTTTTCAGATTTTCACGCGGGATAAAGAAGGTTCCCGTACCCGAATCTCCCCACATGATATCTATATTTTCATCGTTTCCGAAAGTGCTGTCAAGCTCGAAAAGAAGTACATCGCAGTCTCCGAGACTGTCTTTGCTTCGCGGATCTTCCTGTGTAAATGCCGGATATCCGCCCATAACAGTTCTGAAAACAGCTTTATTACTGAGTGCTTCATACACCTCATCATCAAGATCGTACAGATTTTCGATCTTTTCGTCCTCAACTTCATTATAGCATTTTACGAATGCATCTTCGAAACGGAAGTCGTGCACTGATGCAGGCTGATTTTCAGGTTCTGCAGGCACGAGTTTGTATTCACCGGAAAACGGAAGATATACCTTTTCATCGCCATTGTAGACCGGTATCTCATCTGTCGAAAGAAGTTTTGATTCGTCCGTGATTATGTTTTCGTGGTAGATCACGCGGAAATTATCCTGAGCTGCAAGTGCTTCACCGTAACACTCCGTAGCCATTCCGTAAAGATCGTCTCCCGCAATGAAAAGCTGGAGTATTCCCTTCTCAGGGAAGTCCGGAATATGCGGTATCTGCTCAAAATTAAGCTGAGCAAGAAGAATAAGAGGCTGATCTTTAAAAGCATTTTTTGTACCGCGTGGATATTCCATGTCCTTTGGAAAATATGGCGTTCCGCCTACCTTGCAGTCAAAAAGTCCCGGCTTTTCATTCTTTACAGTAAACTCAACTGCCGGCTGCGGAGGAAGGATCTTCCCCACTTTTTCAAGAATTTTCTCAATATCCATTTGTCAAAACTCCTTTGTACAGAGAATATCAGTTTTTTCTCAGAAAACACGCATTTCCGGACGGGAAGCTGGGATGCACCCCGTGCCCTGCGCTTAATTATGAAATAACCTTGCCTTTACCCTTCTTTTCCTTAGGGATATAAGGCTTTTCTTTTCCGCCCATATCCTCGAAAAGTATCTCTTCACCGTCAGACGGTTCGTCCAAGGCTTTTTCAGGATTCTTTTCGCCGCGTTCATTATAGTAAGGATCAATTACATATTTCTGAATAGCCGGATAGCAGCAGAAGCTGATCACAAATGCAATTATAGCTATCGGAGCAAACGGAAAAATGATAGTAAGCAGCGGCTGCAGTTTTTGAACAAGAACTATAGGAGTAAAGATAAGAAGCGGCAGTCCGATATTACATAATACTGCAGTAAAATTCTGCTTTGGTGTAAGAAATGCAAATTTAACAGAATTGCTTATGATATCTTTCATTTTAAGATTTGTGCTGACCATCATGAGATAGATATAGTAGTTCATAATGGTAAAAGTCAGTCCGGCACTGAGTGTAGCTGCCAGAAGCAGAAGGAATACTATCCTTCTAGAGTCCGCGCTTTTGACCATAGCTCCGGAATACATGATAACCCCGCATACTATGCCGGTATAGGCGATAATATCGATTATACCCATGATCAGTGCCTTAAAGAAATTCTCCTTGAATCCCTGTTTGAAATCCTGCCAGACATATGCATGCCTGTCTATGGAATAATTTTTTACCACCCTGAACATTCCTGCAGTGGCCGGGCCAATCGTGATTATCGGGATGCACGCAAGTACATAAATAAGGTTAAGCAGGAACAGCTTCCATATTCTTACCTCAAGTATCTCGAAAAACAGTTTGAGTCTGCCCTTCTGTTCTCCCTTGGCAATACCCCTGCCTGCTCTTGTATAATCACCTATTCCGAAGAATCCTGCCATAAGTACCTCCTGTTATTCTGATAGTTCGTATGCTCTCTTTGTACAGCTGTCACATGCATTCTTGACCACCTGTACAAGATTTCCTTCGTAAAGTCTGTCGAGGCCGGCAAGAGTTGTGCCGCCCGGTGATGAAACCATCTTTATAAGTTCATCTATAGTATTTCCTGAATCAGTGATCATCTTTGCGGAACCAACCAGAGTCTTTGCAAAGAGCTTCTGTGCAGCTTCAGCTGAAATTCCCTGTTCAGATGCATATTCAATAAATGCCTTGGCAAAAAGATAAATAAATGCAGGGCTGCTTCCGTTGATCGCAATGATCTCCTTCATCTTGTCAGCCGGAAGGACTGCATATTCTCCGCAGGCACCGAAAATGCTGCATACAAGAGCAAATTCCTCATCTGAAGTCGGTTCGACCTTTGAAAGAGCAGTTGCACCTTCTCCGAGAAGAAGAGGTGTGTTAGGCATAACGAGAACTGCCTTCAGGTCAGGAATTGTACGTGTCTTGAGGTAATCGCCTGAAATACCTGCTGCGATGGACACTACTACCTTTTCAGATGTGAGAACAGGCTTTATTGTTTCAAGAACTCCTGAAAGTACCTGAGGCTTTACTGCCAAAAAGATGTAGTCACACTTTTCAACAAGATCACATTCATTTGTGCAGACATTAACGCCGATCGATTCCGCACGCTTTCTGAGATCTTCACTTATGTCGAAGGCATAAAGTGATATATCCTTAAGAGAACTGCCTGTGATACCCTTCATGATGGCAAATCCCATATTTCCCGCACCTAAAAATCCAACTTTTTTCATAGTTAAAAAGATCCTTTCTGACTCTCCGCACCCGCGGAGCTATTATTCACTATATTACATTATACACAAATTTTCATGTTAAATCAATAGCAGATTATAGTGAACGACAAAAAACATTTGTCAATTATAGTTAAGTTATATAAAAGCTGATGATGTTGCATAACCGTTATGTGCGTATAATAAAAATACACCTGATCATGTGACCGGTGTATTTTTATTGTTGCATTATTTTAATTTTGAATGAAGATTTCGCGTTAATGTCTGCAAAACTCCCTGCAGGCCCCCGCCTGCAGATCATTTTACAGAAAGATGTGGTAAATAAATTAAATCAGAAGATGTCGTTAAGCAGGGCCGAGCTTTATTTTGCCCGGATTCGACAGATACTGTCTTAAACGTGCAAGCGATGTGATGTCAGGCTTGCCGATGGCAGTAACATCTGCCGCTTTCAGCTGTCTTTCGTCCAGTGACATGTCACCGATAAGGTAAAGACTGAGCATTGAAAGATCAGTTACGTCAATTATTCCGCTGTCGTCAATATCACCGTAAACTACATCGCCCTTCGCTGTCGGCTTAACAGTCGGTGAAGGCTTGACTGAAGGTGACGGCTTGACTACAGGCTTGTCCACTACCTTTGATCCGTCGTCAATGTCGCCGTAGATAACGCCGCGGCCGTTGGTGCCGAAGAATACTCTTCCGTATTTTCTTAAGTCACCTGTAATTGCGTAATTTATTGAAGCATACTGATGATCGTCATCATTTATGCGTATAAAGCTTTTTGCCTTGTTGTCAGAACGGTAAACACCGTAAACATTGTCAGAAGTCTCACCGCACATGTATATTGCAAGGTAATCTTCGCCTTCCTTGGCCTTTCCGAAACCGATAACGTCGCATCTCTTAACGCCTTCAGCCTTGTTAAGAGTTTTTCCGCCGTCTTCAGTGTACTGAAGTCCGGTCTTTGAGCCAGGTATCCAGACATGTCCTTCCTTACCCGGAACGGCCTTTATCTTTGAAGACTCCTCAGGCAGATCTTTCTGAACAGCTTCAAAAGTCTGTCCGCCGTCCGTACTCTTGTAAAGAGTATTCTTTGCATAGCCGTAGAAAACCTTCGGATCAACACGGTCGGAGCAGATATTTGCACCGGCCGGAAGGCTGTCGACCTTCACCCATGCGCTGTTGTAGTAGCAGATAACACCCTGACTTGTGGCTGTTGACCATACGAAAGATGAACCGTCAGCCGCCATTGCAACTGTACCACCTGAAACTATGTCATCAGGATCGTCGTTCTTTGCAGGGAAAGTATAGCTTACGTTAGGCTGGGCTTCAGACCAGGTCTTGCCGCCGTCCTTGGATATCGCCACACTCTTCTTGATCATCTCGTACTGTTCCTTGTCCACGTTACCCACACGTACCAGAATGTTCGGATCAAGCTCCGCATAGTCAAGACCGGTCGTGCTTGTAAATGTCGGTCCGGTCATCATGCACTCAGGACCTTTTGTTACGTCCTCGTGCACGAATCCGCAGATGTCGCCGACACCGCTTATGACTTCAACTCCGTCTATCGGAGGGCAGATAATGTCGAGTACTGCAGTTTCCTCGATTCCGATGCCCATTACTTCTATGTTGATCGGCTTATCTTCATCCCAGTCTGTAAGATTGTGTGTGCCGTAAACAGTAGCACCTGTTCCGTACATCATTTCATCTGAGTCAAACGGATTGATCTCGATGTCGCCCATCATCCAGCCGAGCTTCGGTACAGGGTTGTTCACTATATCCTCACCCTTGTATGAGCCTGCTTCAACAGCATTTATCTTTTTGCCCCATGAAAGCCACGGAGCCTTCGAGATGTCCATGTTGTACTTAAGATCTCTGGAAGGCCATGAATCACCGTATTTCCAGATACAGTCCCAGGTTTCGCCGCCGTCAGTGGTTCTCCAGATGTAGTTGTCCGGCCACCAGGACTGAAGTGATGTTATGATAAGTGTATCCTGATCGGACGCATCCATAGATATGCCGGCAAATCCGTAGTAGTTTTCGAACTTTGGCGAGCCGTCCCAGTCATATCCGGACGGAGGAGTGATATCTTTCCACTCGCCTGATTTTATGCTGTATTTGTAAACTGCACCGTCGTCACACTGGTACGGGCCGCCTCTGTCGCAGTAGGTAACGTACATGTCGCCTGCATCGCTTATAACTGCGTGATGCGGAATACCAATGTCGAGTGCGTCTGAATTGTGCTTTTTAAAAGTTTTTGCTGTAGGCTGACCTTCCACCGGAGCCCAGGTCTTACCTGCGTCATGGCTTACGTAAAGCGGATTTTCCTTGTCGGATACACCCACGTAAATGTCCTTTGTAGGCTTTCCCTTTTCCGAACGTGCGGAGTCGAAGACCACAAAGCAGAGTCCGAGATTATCAGATGAATATTCAAAATCCGGATCTTCGACATATTTTCCGACGTTCTTGAAGCTTTCGACCTTTGACCAGGTCTCGCCGTAGTCCTCACTTCTCCACAGACCATTCCCGCTTCGTGCGGCAAAGTAGAGAATGTTGTTGCTGTTCGGATCGATCATGAGACGCTCACCCACTGAACGTCCCGGCATATTGCCGCCCATTTTGAACGGAAGCTCTGATCTTGTCCAGGTCTTGCCGTAATCTTCGGAACGGCAGATGTAACCATTCATGTTTGTCCAGCTGTTGGTGTATGTTCCGGCTGCTATGTACACCCTGTTCGTATCCACCGGATCTGTAGCAAGGCTTTCGATTCCGAGAAGATTCCATTCATCCGGTGATACCCAGTCAGTTATCGGCTCCCATTCAAGA
>CADAPI010000129.1 GCA_902789705.1 uncultured Ruminococcus sp. | reverse complement strand
CATCAGAGCAGTGTCAGAAATCGCTGGTCAGATCAGCGTTTCCTTAAAGCTGCATAAGCATAGTATTCCGTTATTATTTTCGAGGTGGCATTTATGAGAATTTCTTTTGATCTTGACGATACCCTGTTTGTTTCAGAACAGAAATTCAAAACCGAACCTGCGCCGAAGTTTCCGTTCAACTTCATCTACAAGGACAGACTGCGTGCAGGGACTGTGGAGCTTTTAAACTACATACGTGACCAGAAGATCGAACTGTGGATCTATACCACATCATTCCGTTCCGAGAAATACATAACCGGTCTGTTTAAATACTACGGAATAAAACTTGACAGTATTGTAAACGGAGCCAGACACGAACGTGAAGTTCAGGCCGGACACGCCGAAGGAATGCCGTCAAAATATCCGAGCAAATACCGCATCGACCTTCATGTAGACGACGATATTTCCGTAGTGGAGAACGGAAAGACCTACGGTTTCAACGTTTTTCACATAGGCGGGCCTGACGATGAATGGGTGGATAAAATAAAAGCCGATATTGAAAAAATAAGAAAACGTATCGCCGCCTCCGGAGGTGCATAACGTTACAGAGATCAGAGTGATCATTCGAAAAACAGATCAGCATATCCTGATTGATTTACATTTTTGATGTGAACAGGGTATGCTGATTTTCACGCTGATCATTTCTGTTCCGCAGTCATGAAACTTTATTTATGTCAGATCTAAAGTTCTGTATCCCATATGATTTATTTCAAACTGAAATCTTACAAAATTTTCATCTATCCTTTTCTTTTTAAAAAACACAGTATCAGTGCTGCAGAACACAAGCCGTGTTATAGTTCCAGTTGTCAGAAAATCAAAATACGGAGGATTAAAACCTATATTTCTGGCAGCTACACATTTTGAGTTTTCATATTTGCTATTCCGTGCACATTCTTCAAAATCTATCCTGCTGCCGTCAGTAAATGTTATGCCTGTTTTATCAATGCCTGTAATATCGGCGTAAAATTTTATTACCGGAGTTTCTTCCGGATCTATCGCTCCGTCACGAAACATATATCTTATATCTATCGGCTCGATTCTGCTTCCTGCTGCCATAAGATCATACTCGTAAAACTGATCAGTAAAAACTATACGGAGAAGATCCTCGATTTTATAAAGCTGCTCATTGTTCATCGATGCAAGAAATCCCTGCAGATACTCAAGTTCCGTTTTCGGAAGCGGTGCCGATTTGTTTTCTCCGAGAAGATAATCAGCAGTAACCCCTAATGCACCCGCAAGCCTTCTGAGAACATCGGCCCGCGGAGTACGCTCGCCTTTAACATAGTAACTCATTGCTGATTCCGTAACATGAGCAAGTTCAGCCAGCTGTTTCTGAGTAAGATTTTTTCTCGTCATTATATCGGTAATTCGTTTGCTGAAATCAGACATTACGATACCCCTTTCATTTGCTGAAATTCAGTTTTTATCTGTTATATCAAATGTTTTCTATAATTATACGATATTGTTGCAACATTGTCAAACCGGAATTTCAACAATGTGAAGTGTGCTGCTTAAAAATACCGGCGTGTTGCGGACACGCCGGTATTTTTTTATGCAAATCACGCTTTCATTTACGTTGACAATTAAGTTATTTCTGATATAATAAGAGAAAGAAAAACTGCGTATGAGGGAATAAAACTATGGAAAAAGAACGATTCGGATTTACAATAATGAACTTTGAAGAACCGCAGCTGAAAATAACCTGGGTTCCTTATGATGCACAGAATACAGTTGAATATGAAAGATATGCAACCGAACGTCATCCTCTTATACCGTATGAGATCTGGAACATGACCGGTAATTTTCATGATGTTATGAACTATCTTGAAAAGCGGTGCTTTCCGAGAACAAGAATAGGCGTTGAGGAGCTTCTTAAGGATTACGGACTGAAATTCTACGATCCGCTTCAGATCTGCCGGAAGTCTCACGGCCGGAGCATGACAAACTATATGTGGTTAAAATTCACCGACGAGCCGGATCTGACATTTGAACAGATAAGACTAAGATAACGTCTGACAGGTGGCGAAAAACATTATGATACCATTAAACAGTGCAAATATGTTTGGTTCAGAAGGCTCAGGCAATCAGAAAAAGTTCTGGACAAAGGATAACAAACTGGTAAAACTCAATTCAAAATACCGCGAGGCCGACAAGGAAGTATCTGCTTATGAACTCGGTACAATGTTCGGACTTGATATGGTCCGGTATGAAAAAAAGGAATACATGTTCCGTTCGCAGAAATGTATAGGATGCGAATGCGAAAATTATCTGCAGCCTTTTGAAGTTTCAATTCCTTTTTCAGAACTTTTTTCAGGCAGTGAAGCTGTGATAAATTTCAATACCAAAGCTTCCGAATTCTTTGATATAACAGTAGGGCTGATATGTAATCTTACGCATTTTACAAAAGAAAGCGTTCGTAAATACATCATGCAGATACTTGTTTTCGACTATATTATCTGTAATGAAGACAGGCATTTATCAAATTTTGAGATCATAAAAAATGAGAAAACAGGTGCTTACAGATTTGCTCCAATCTACGACAACGGACTGTCATTTCTGAAAAGCAATGCCGTTTTAACGCAGGCTGAGCTTCAGAAACGACTGAAAAAATATAAATCCATGCCGTTTTCAAGAAATCCGAAAACAAATCTTATCGATCTTAAAGAAGCACGAAAAATAGCATCTGAATACAAAACAAACGCTGACATTAAAGGCGGAATACTGAACAATTCCAATATTGCAGAATTTCATCGAAGATTAGCAAACAGAAGGCTTGATGAGCTACTGAATAAATAATGTGCACCGAAGGTGCACTATCAATAATACCGGCGTGTCTGCTGACACGCCGGTACCTTTTTTTTACGTAGTGTTGCTTTTAACATTCACTTTACCTGCTGAATTTGACTGAGCATTTTCCACCATACAGTTCATCCATTATTTTTTCAATCACATCACATGTATCTGCAAATGAAATATTATTTACGTAGCTATAGTTTTTCTGATATTTTTTCCAGAACTCAAACTGTTCTTTGCTGTTCTGTATGTCTCCCAGTATCTCAGAGTAATCACGTAATATATGATTGCTTCCTCGCTTTTGAATTGTTTTCTCAAATGCTCGGCGCAATATATCAAAATCTATCTTTTCGCGATGAAGAGTGTATATGATATAAATATCATAAAAATCTCTGGGACGAGTATTGGCTATACTTCTTGATAATACCGTTTCTATCTTTTCAGCAACAACTGTTTCAAGGTTATATGCAAGCACAGATAAATTCCTGTCGTCAAACATCATCGGAAAAGTGAATTCAATTTCCTTTGGAGTTATCACATCTCCTGTTGTTACATCAACAGTAAGAGGTACATTTATAGGAGAATACTTCGCCATAAGATTTACACGTATTCCAGGATAATCATCAGTTTCCCGAATATCTGCTACACCTGAAACTTCAAATGTAATATCATCATCTACCGGAATATTACATACTTCCTCAAATATCTTCTTTATCGATTCATGAGAAAGAGTAAAACCTTTTATCGTAGTATCCATATCCATTGTTGTTCTGCTGCCAAGGCCAACAACTGCTGCAATAAGGAATCCACCTTTAAGAATAAAATTGTGCCTGTACGGCGATAAAGATATACGTTCCAGAAGACGTTCCAGCATATAGTTCTGCATCACAAGCTGAGCTGAAATATTTTTTTCTTTTGCCTTATTTTTTATAATGGCTTTAAACTGCATAGGATTCCTGGTTATCACATCAAAACCTCCATATAACGTAGAATTTTCGGTTTCACACGAAGCTGTTCGGCGTACTGCATAAGCTTGTGAATATCTTTATTTTTCGATGCAGCATATTGTTTCATTGCAGAAACCACGATCTGTATATCACAGCCTTCTCCGCGTACAATATCACATAATGTACGTTCTACATCGTAAACCAATATTTTATTTCCTGACGGTGAGTTTATTTCAGTAAGACCAATTTCATAGTTTTTCTGTATAGTACGATGAAACCGCAGTAATTCTTCTTCCAAAGACTTAGCATGATAATTAGAAGGGAATGTCATTGTATACACCTCAGGAGTACGGTCTGAATAACCATGAAGATACAATGCAGTATCATGAGAAAAAACACCACGCCTGTATCTTAACTGAAAGTTGTATAATTCATCATCCCATGAATCACACCGCTGATAAATTCCCCTGCTTATCTTCACAAGCTCACCGTCCTGAGCAAGCTGCTGAAGATAATGAGGATGTATTCCAGCTTCTCTAACTTGTTTGCTTGTTACTATTCCTGTCGAAGATGCCATCGCTATTTTTCGTATCGTATCGATTTGATTCAAAATAATCACCTCTCCGTTTGACAATCACACATAATATTATAATGTATTTATGTGCTATTGTCAATAATACACCTTATCTGTGTCTTATAAATATGAGCTTATGAAACAAATCAATGCACTACAATAATACCGACGTGTTGCGGACACGCCGGTACCTTTTTTTGTTTAATAAAATCATTCCTGTTCGACTGTCAGGGTGCTTCCGCTGTATGCCCTGTACATGGAACTGCTGTTTTCCGGTACTCTTATGTTACCGGAAACCTTACATGATGACCCTCTCCATGTTCTTGCGATATATTCTGTATCACCTGAGAAATAAACAGTATTGCCTTCTATCACATTATCGGTGCCCCAGCCATCGAGCTGGGAGTGCACCTGAAATCCGTCAGTTATTATTTCATTGTCCTGCGAATAGCAGATATTATTTCTGACTGTTGTCCGGTTACCCTTTATATCGACAAAGCTGTCTGCTGCAGTCATTCCTCCGCCGTACATTACGCAGTTTTCAATTATGTTTCCGGTGGTGTATTCTTTTATGTCAACGCATTCATCAGTCACGCCCGGTCCGAGTGTACAGCCTTTTATTATATTGTTATCGCATTCATAAACGTATCCGTCTGTTGACTTTGCACTTCCGATGTATACTGCTTCACCGTAGGATCCGGCAAGTCCGGTATCATGCACTTCTGCACCGGTTATCTCACAGTATGAACTTCCGTCACGAAGATGGATGCCTTCCTGTCCGGTATTGTAAACCTCAGCGTTTCTGATCACAGAATAGTTTGAATTATCAAGAATAATTCCTTTCTGCGCCCCGCAGCAGATGATGTTTTCAATATTCCAGTGATCTCCGGTAATGTACAGAACTATTCCCTTCGCAGGATCTGTTCCTTTCAGAACAGCAGGATCGTCCTCATCTGCACTTTTCAGAGTTACAGGAGCAGTTTCTGTTCCTTCCGCTCCGGAAAAGAAAAGTGCTGCTTTCGGCCCGTATTCGCTGCTTTCATAAACACCAGGTGCAAGCAGTATAATGTCTCCTGCTGTGGCATTTTTAAGTGCCGCTTTAAGTTCATCAGTACCAGAAACCGTTATCTCCTTCCCTGCAGTTTTTTCAGTGAGCAGGCTTTTGAGAAGGCAGATATCACGTATATTGCATGATCCGTCGCCGTCGAAGTCATATGAGTTCCCCTGCAGTTCTCCGGCATCTTTTTTACCGAGAAAAACATCCATAACACTGATAAGATCTGCCGGTCTGTATTCATGTTCCGCAGCTTTTCCCGATGTTTCATCCCCCATCTGAAATACATCCGGAGAAAACAGAACGGCAGCACCGGCAAGAACAGCCAAAGTCTTCTTATACATGATGATCACCTTCCTATTCACTTTTTTCTATAATTATACGCTCCTGTTACAGTATTGTAAAGGCAAAATTTCAATAATGTTAAGACTGCATCTGAATCGGCTTCAGGTAAACGCCGGTACCTTTTTTCACGTACAAGCCGACGTACACTGCCAGAAATATATTGATAAACTCTTTCAGCCATGGTATACTAAAACCAGAAAAGTCCGAGGGAGATGTGATCTGAATGAACGAACTGATCGAATATAAAATCACTGATAATATAGTTGAAGACGCCTGTGAAATAATTGACAATGCGCAGAAAGCAGCTTACAGAGCCGTAAATTCCACACTGGTAATTCGAAACTGGCTCTTAGGAAAACGTATTTTTGAAGAAGATTTAAAAGGGAAAAAACGAGCTGAATACGGAAATAAGCTTATCTCATTGTTAGCTGATGAACTCACCAAAAAATATGGAAAAGGCTTTACATACAGATCGTTATATAATTATATCCGATTCTACAAATCATTTCCTCAGATTGTGCAGTCATTGACCACACAATCTACTGATACACAAAATATGTTGTCTAGCCAACACGAATCCAGTAATTTGGAAAACATTCATCCTGTCAATAACTCTCTGTTATCCTGGACACATTATGAAAAATTACTGCAGGTAGATGACGAAGAAGCACGATCGTGGTATGAAAAAGAAGCGTTTGAACAGACATGGAACGTACGTACGCTCCAGCGTAATATCTCATCGCAGTATTACTACCGGATGCTGAAAACCCAGGACAAAACCGGGATTGAGAATGAAATGAAAGAACTGACTTCACAATACCAGGACAAGCTGGAATTCATAAAGAATCCTGTAATCGCCGAGTTCCTTGGTATGCAGGAAAACTCTTCATACTATGAATCAGATCTTGAACAGAGCATAATAAGCAATCTACAGAAATTTCTTATGGAATTAGGCAAAGGATATGCATTTGTTGCAAGGCAGCAGCATATTCATACCGAAAAAGAAGATTATTATATCGATCTGGTTTTCTATAACTATATTTTGAAATGCTTCGTTCTTATCGATTTGAAAACAACAAAAATAACTCATCAGGACGTTGGCCAGATGGATATGTATATCAGAATGTACGACGAACTGAAAAAAAGAGAAGACGATAATCCGACACTCGGAATAGTTCTCTGCGCTGATACTGATGAAGATATCGCCAGATACTCTGTTTTACACGGAAACGAGCAGCTTTTCGCTTCCAAATACAAGTTGTATCTCCCTTCTGAAGAAGAACTTCGTGCAGAAATAAAAACTCAGAAAGAATTTTATATGCTTCAGAAAGAAAATACGGCTCAATCCGAGATATTATAATATGTGCACCAAAGGTGCACTACAAATAGTACCGGCGTGTCGCGACACGCCGGTACATTTTTTCTGAAAAAATTTTTAAATACATGTCCACTTTTTAATTCTCATACGACTGTTAAGATGAAGTGCTTCAGAAATACCTTTCCCGGGAGGGCAGAAAATGATAAGTGACAGCGAAATAACTGAAGTTTTCCGAAAATCTGAAAACGAAGGCATACGAAAACTTATAGACAGTTACAGCAATTACATTTATACGATAATTACAGAAAAGCTCAGTGGATTTGCCTCAGAGAATGACAAGGAAGAGTGTGCCGCAGATATTATTTTTGAGACACTGAGAGTTTGTAAAGAGCAGAATTTTGAAATTGCATCCTACAAGGCTGTTATTTCTGTAATAGCCAAACGCAAGGCTATAGATA
>CADAPI010000128.1 GCA_902789705.1 uncultured Ruminococcus sp. | reverse complement strand
CGGCAAAAAAAAGTACAGCAAGTGTAATAAGAAGCAGGAGAATATCTCTGAATATCTTAAACTTACTCTTCCTTACCATGTTCACTTTCCTTCCTGAGCACGTCGGCTCTCTGTCAGCGCATACTGATTGTAAGCTTCAAGCGTGTATTCAGGAATGAGACCTTTTTTCTCAGTAACCGATACTATCGAAAAGATCAGGGCTTCAAGCATGACCCTGTCCATATCCTGATAAGCAAGCTTTCTGAATTTCTTGACCCCGTTATATGACCTGTCCGCTGAAATAAGATCGCCTATGTAGACTATCTCTTCCAGACGGGTCATCCCTGCTCTGCCTATGGTGTGAAAACGCACGGCATTAATAATATCTTTATCCTCTATCATCAGTGAATCCCTTACAAAAGCCGCACCTGCAACAGCGTGCCACAGTGCCTTCGTCTGAAGTTCAGCCGACGATACTCCAAGCCCGCTTTCGGCAGCCATTTTTCTCATTTCGTCTGCCGGAATCTCCTTGCATATATCATGTACAAGTCCCGCAAAATACGCTTTTTCGGGATCTTCGCCGTAATGTTCCGCAAGTTTGCGGCACTCTGCGGCTACATTTAGTGAATGATTGAATCTTTTTTCTGAAAGACGGTTTTTAAGAAAATCTATAATATTTTCTACGTCGAACAAATATATCACCAGCCAGTTGTTTATGTACTGCCCTTAAAGCCCGCATTTTCGGAACATCGGGACTCCGGTGCAGTGATGATCATCAGATGTATAATTTTTTCAGTCTAATATATTGTACTACTTTTTCAGGCAAATAGCAAGAATATTTTTGGCCGCGGCGTATCAGATCCCTTATCTGCGTCGATGACACCGGAAAAGGATCTGCGTTTATTATTTTCACGCTGCCGTAAGCTGAAAGCTCCTCAGCCTTTTTCTTCAAGTCGTCCATATCGTCATACTCTCTTGATACGACTGCCAGGGTCACTGTTTTGAGTATATCCTCAAAACGGTACCACTTGTCAAAACTTAAAAGCATGTCGCTTCCGACCATCATGTAAAGCTCATCATCAGGGTACATTTCCGCAAAATGCTCCGCTGTATAAACCGAGTAGCTTTTGCCGCCCTGATTAAGTTCAAAATCCGAAACTTCAAAGCCTTCATGTCCCTCTGCAGCGAGACAGCACATGTTAAACCTGTCAGTATTGCTGCAAAGATCGTGTGCTTCCTTGTGCGGCGGGATATTTGCCGGAACAAGTATAAGGCGGTCAAGTCCGAGACCCCTGAAGGCTTCTTCCGCAAGATGGATGTGACCGGAGTGTATCGGATTGAACGTTCCCCCGAAAAATCCTGTTCTGCCCATCAGATATCTATTTCGATAACAGGTTCTTTCGGATTTCTCTTGAAGAGCACGAATCTGCTGCCGACTACCTGAACTACATCAGCGCCTGTCTTTTCAGCAATCTCGTCAGCAGCTTCCCTTGCAGTGTAAGGGCTGTTGTCGAGGACTCTGAGCTTGATGAGTTCACGTACTCTGAGAGCATCGTTTACCTGTGCAATAAGTGTATCCTGTATGCCGTTCTTACCTACCTGAAAAATTGTTTCGTAGGTACTTGCTATTCCTCTGAGTTTTGATCTCTGTTTGCTTGTAAGCATAATATCAGCCTTTCATTTAGCATTACGTTCATTTAAGGAAACACTGATTAAATCGGAAATCCGGCTTTGCCGGATTTCCGAAGGTGGGATTTGCGGGGCTTCGCCCCGGAGCCCCACGCTGATTTATGAATAAATCAGCGTTTCCTTAACGGTTCATATATATGGCATTTACGGCTTCGCCTGAAATGCCGGAGAGGAAGAAATGCGTTCATTCCGCCCTCATGGAATCAGTAAAATCCGGATTTCTGATCTGATCAGTGTTTTACTTTGCTCCGATAGCCGCAGCAAACTTTTTAAGTGCGTCTGCTCTGTGGCTTACTGTGTTCTTTTCTTCGGATGAAAGTTCTGCGAACGATCTGTCGCCGTACATAAATACAGGATCGTAGCCGAATCCGTTTTCACCCTTCGGTTCTGTGCCGATGATACCTTCAACTGTACCGCGGATAACAAGCTTTTCGCCCTTGTTGTCAATAAAGCAGAGTACGCAGACAAATCTTGCTGTACGCTTTGCTGTTTCAACACCGTTCAGTTCTGAAAGCAGCTTTGCACAGCGGTCAGCATCAGTAGCGTTCTCGCCTGCGTAGCGGTGTGAGTAAACGCCCGGAGCACCGTTTAAATAGTCTACTTCAAGTCCGCTGTCATCTGAAATAACTGCGGTCTTTGTAAGATCATAAACAGCCTGCGCCTTAAGTGCGGCATTTTCCTCAAAAGTAGTGCCTGTTTCCTCAACGTCGATATCCACACCGGCTTCAGCCTGTGAAACGACTTCATAGCCGAGAGGTGTGAGTATCTTCTTTATTTCTTCAAGTTTGTGCTTATTGTTTGATGCAAGTATTACCTTCATCTGTTACTCCTTATTACTTTTTCTTCTTACCGAAAAGACGGCTGAAGAATCCCTTCTTCTTTTCCGGTTCCTCTGTCTCTTCTTCGGCTTCTGCAGTTTCTTCTGATTCTTCAGTTTCTGTAGTCTCTTCTGAATCTTCAGTTACTTCTGGTTCTTCAGTTTCTGTAGTCTCTTCTGAATCTTCAGTTACTTCCGGTTCTTCAGTTTCTGTAGTCTCTTCTGAATCTTCAGTTACTTCCGGTTCTTCTGATTCTACAGGTTCTTCTGAAATCTCAGGAACTTCATTTTCATCTGAAACCGCTGTTTCTTCCGGTGCATTTTCTGTTATTTCAGAAGTTACGCTCTCTGCACTTTCCTGTTCTGATGCTAATACTTCAGCCGAATACTGTGTATCATCAGCAGATGAAGCAGAAACTGATTCAGCCGGTTCTTCTTCAGCTGCACCTGTATTCACATTTGTATCCGAAGCCGGTGCTGATGGTCTGAAATGGAGCACAGAGGATGCAAGTGCTTCTGATACCGGCTTTTCATCCTGTTCTTCATCATCTGCAGACGCAACTGTTTCTGTTGTATCTGCAGAATCATCAAATGATGAGTTTTCTTCTGATGATTCAACAGCATTACCGTATACAGCTGAAGGCTGCGGAACATATTCTGATGCAGCATTTTCTGAAGTTTCCGGTTCTGTATCACTTTCAGCTGGCGCTTCTTCTGATACGCCGGCTGCTTCTGAATCCTCTTCTGCTTCTTCGTATGTTTCTTCATCCTCACCGATGTTCACTTCACCGTCAAGTACTTCGTCACCGAACAGTGCATTTACGAAATCCCTGCTGTTGAAGTCCTGAAGGTCATCGATCTTTTCACCGAGACCAATGAGCTTGACCGGGATTCCGAGTTCATTCTTTATCGAAATAACAATACCGCCCTTTGCAGTACCGTCAAGTTTTGTAAGAACTATACCTGTAATATCTGCAACTTCGCTGAAAAGCTTTGCCTGATTTACCGCGTTCTGTCCTGTAGTTGCGTCGAGCACCAGAAGGATCTCACGGGCACATCCTTCCGCCTGTCCTGCCACGATCCTGTTTATCTTTGCCAGCTCATCCATGAGGTTTTTCTTGTTGTGGAGTCGTCCTGCAGTATCCACAATGACAACGTCGCAGTGTCTTGCCTTGGCTGCTGTGATAGCGTCGTAAACGACCGCAGCAGCGTCAGAACCCTCAGCGTGCTTTACTATATCAACTCCTGCTCTTTCCGTCCATACCTGGAGCTGATCGATAGCAGCCGCTCTGAATGTATCGGCAGCAGCAACAAGTACCTTTTTGCCCTCGCCCTTGAGCTTGTGGCAGAGCTTGCCGATAGTAGTGGTCTTTCCGGCACCGTTTACACCGATGACCATAATGACCGAAGGAGTTGTCGAAAGATCCAGCCCCTGGTCTTCACCCATCATGTCCGAAACTATTTCATGTATAAGACGCATGATCTCCTTCGGATCAGTTATCCCCTGTTCCTTTATCATCTTTCTGAGTCTGTCACATATCTCAAGCGAAGTATCAACGCCGACGTCGCTCATGATAAGTGTTTCCTCCAGCTGTTCAAACAGATCTTCATCTATTTTGGTAAATGAATGAAGCAGTTTCGAAAGCTTAGACATCATTGCCTGTCTCGTTTTCAGAAGTCCTGCTTTTATTTTACTGAAAAGTCCCATAAAACCTCCTGGCAAATTTGAAATACATCTTTAATTGTATCATAAACACGTCAGATGGTCAAGTGTGTAAGAAAAGGTGTGATGCCTGCGGCAGCAGCAAAAAATCCGGGCTGTCAGAAGGCAGTCCGGTTTTTTAAGGAAAACGCTGATTTATCAGCTGCATCAGTAATATCACGTAAAGTTTCTGAGGTCGATTTTATTTGAAAGCATCATGGATGAATAATTGTATCTGCGATAAGGATCACATCTAAGCACGGAATCTGAACTTTGTGCGGCCTGACTTTCGCTTACGGCCCCCATACTGAATGCTGTTAGAATTCCGTCATCTGACATTTCAAGAAGTGCATCCGTATCAAGCTCGTTCAGATATCCTGAACGGTACATTTCAATGTTGTAGCGGGCGATAAGTGATTCCGGACGTGAGAAGCAGAGAAGTGCAAACATTACTGTTGTGATCACACAGAAATATTTTGCAATCTTCATATCAAAACGGAACTGCTTGATAATAACAAGAACAAATATCATTGCAAGCAGTATCATAAACCAGCTTGTGTACACACGCAGAGTAGTGAGTCCGTACATGTTTATATACATGATCATCTTGCTTAAAGCAGTAGCAATAAGGATAAGCGTGAAGCTGCTTAAAATCAGACTGTAGAGTTTAAGTGTAAGCGGCTTTTCTTCTGCAGTCTTTTTCGAGTATACATTGATGGCACAGATAAGTACCAGATTGATAACTGCTACCCAGAGAAGTTCAAAGAATCCCCGTCTTGCATAGTCAGCATAAGTAAATCCTTCCGGAAGATTTCCCATAAATGCTGAGAGGAAGTACTTCGTCTGTGATATGAAGAAAAGTACGTAAAGAAGACATACCGGAGTTACTGCAGTGTAGCAGATGAGATTATTTATAATTCTTTTGTTTAAAAGCCTGTATTTGCAGTATTCATCATTAAGAACACTGAGACCGTCCCGGTGTGAATTTGACCAGAACATTCCGAAAAGATAAAGCGAACACGGCAGTGTCAGCAAAAGTTTTATCATTATCTCAGCGGCATTAAGGTCGTACAGCCAGTCTGTGATGCCTGTGAACATGTTTTCCATACCTTCATCTGCCGACATAAGAAGACACGCTACAAGTGCAGTGACCGGTACTGTTGCCACAAGACCAAGGAAAACGAATTTTAAACTGCTGCATGTCTTTGACCCCTTTACAGCTCCGGCAGATACTTTGAACTGTTCGCCGAATTTTGAAAAAGGATAGCTGATAACTGATTTTTTAAGTGCAAAAGGAAGATATTTTTCAATTGAAGTTTTTCCGGCGCCAACCGAGAAAAGAAGATATGATCCGGCGAAAATAAGAAAGATCACATCAAGGAATTTGATAAAGCTGTTGTCCGTTAGCGAAAAGACAAGGCTGAAAGCGTAAAGAACAAAAACGATAATATTATTTAAAAAAGAAAAAACGAATCCTTTTTTCGAAAAGTAGATAACGGCAGCTGTAATGATCCCGGCGTAAACTCCCGTTGTAAAGAATCCTGTTTTTTCAAAGACTGTGAACTTGATCAGGAAATATGCCGCTATCATTAAAAAAGCTGAAAGTATGTGATCTGAAATGCTGTATTCTGTTTTATTCAGCCCCTGTTCGGGTGTTGCAGCTATATTCTCATTCATTTTAGTTACCTCCGATTTAACTGTTCATCATTGCATATAATGCATATGAATCCAACTCCGAAAATAACCAGTGCGCGCCTCCGGTCATCCCTTTGACTATAGTGTAACACATGAAATATTATTTGTCAATACAAAATTATTGAAAAACAATAAAATATTTTTGACTATCGAAAACATACTTTTCAACGGTGGCTGCCTGCGGCAGCAATTAATAAACCGGGCTGTCGGAAGACAGTCCGGTTTTTCGATAGTATAGGCCGCCGCAGGCGGGTTATACATTTTCATCAGGAATATCGACCTGGTTCATCTTGAGCAGTTTGGACACGCCGTTCTGCTGCATTGTAACGCCGTAGAGGACGTTGGCAAGTTCCATTGTACCTCTTCTGTGAGTTACGAGGATGAACTGCGTCGTGCTTACGAAATTCTTAAGGTAGAAAGCGTACTTTCTTACGTTTACTTCATCAAGCGCCGCGTCGATCTCGTCGAGGATACAGAACGGAGCCGGTCTGATCTTAAGAATAGCAAAGTAGATAGCGATAGCCACGAAAGCCTGCTCACCACCGGAAAGTGAGATAAGGTTCTTGATGACCTTGCCCGGAGGGGCTACCTTGATCTCAATACCTGATTCAAGGATGTTGTCAGGATCGGTCAGTTCGAGGTCGGCCTTGCCGCCGCCGAACAGATCGACGAAGATCTCCTTGAAGTTTTTGTTGATAAGAGCAAAGTTCTCGGCAAATATCCTCTGCATGTCCGAAGTGAGTTCCTCGATGAGTTTTTCCAGCTCACGCTTGGAATTCTCGACATCCTTAAGCTGTGCCGAAAGGAATTCGTAACGTTCGGAAACTTCCTTGTATTCCTCAATAGCCGCAACGTTGATGCTGCCGAGTGCCTTGATGGAATTACGCACTTCGCCGAGTCTTTTCTGAGCCTGTCCAATATTTTCAAGCTTTTCAGCCTGGTTTTCCGCCTCAGTACGTGTAAGCTCGTAGTTTTCCCACAGACGTGTGATTATGCTGTCGTAATCCCTCTGTGTGTTTACCTTCTTTTCCTCAAACCTCGACATCTCACGTGAAAGACGTTCCTTGTCCTCGCCGAGTTTCTTTAAACCGGCACGCTTCTCGGAAATAGCAGCCTCGTATTTATCATGCTGCTCGCCGGAAGCCGTTATGCAGTTTCTGTACACTTCAGTCTGTCCGGCAGCCTTTTCAAGCAAAGCACGATTTTTTTCTATTTCAGCCCTTTTTTCAGATATGGCCTTCTCATGACCGGCTATCTGGTTTTCAAGCTCTTTTGCACTCTGGTTCAGATTTCCTGCATCAGCTTCACAGTGGCTTATCTCAAGCTTTATGGATTCGCAGTTTTTCTCTGCTTCCATACAGCGGATCTTCAGTTCATACAGATGATCGGAAAGCTGCTTTCTCTTTTCCGCCAGTCCTTCCTTAAGGCTCTGGTGTGAATCAGCCTCACTCTGCGCTCTTTCAAGTTCATCAGTGATCTTTTCAAGCTCCTCAGATGCCGATTTGAACTGCTCTTCCGCTTCCGCGATGTTCTTTTCGAGTCTGCGTCTGTTTTCAGAATAGTTCCTGTTCTGCTGTTCAGACTGAGCCAGGATAGATTCAAGGCTCTTTATCTCTGAACGGAATGTCAGTTTGTCTTCATTTAATTTCTGCTTTGTATCGTTTTCAGCTTCTATGTCAAGACGAAGCTTTTCAGCTTCCGCTCTGACCTTCTGGGCGTCATCCCTTACCTGTGAGACCCTGCCTTCGAGTTCCTTTATTTTTCCGGCAAGTTCA
>CADAPI010000127.1 GCA_902789705.1 uncultured Ruminococcus sp. | reverse complement strand
TATTTCACCTGACCGGCAGGAGTAATATCTCCGAATACCGGAGGAATATTTTCAAAAACAAGATCAGCGTTTCCGGACGGCGAAAGAAGCTTTTCGGAAACATAAAGGTTTCCGGCATTGTCGGTTACCTTTACAACTGCCGTACCGCTGAATGCATTCGGTGAAGATCCGTCAAACGGAATTGTGAACTCCGCCTTTGATGACTTTTCAGCTGCAAAAGTATACTTGTACATCTTACCGTCGAAGTAGAGCTCAGCCACCTTAAGGCCTGACGCAGGACGTCCGTCCGGTTCCTTGACATCTACCGTAACAGTCGTGCTGTGATTAAGGAAGGTACCGAATGAACGGTAGTTGTCGCTCTCGCTTTCCAGGTAGAAAGTCGTATCTGCCTGAGGCTTGTCGGAGTCGATGTACACCGTTTCCGATACTTCAGTGCTTTCATTTCCGGCACCGTCAGTCGCCTTCACGCTTATTTTAAGCTCACCGTCAGTCGCTGTCAGATCAGGTGAAGCTATCTTTATTTTTTCACTGCTTTCCGATGAAGGATCACAGACAAGATAAATATCTGTCTTTCCTTCAGTTATCTCACCGCTTACACGGAAGTCGGTTATATTTTTTCCTGAAAGATCGGCCGTTTTATAAACTGTGCCGTTTACACTGATATCAAGGAAACGAAGTCCTGATTCGGTGTCTGCCGCAGTATCATCGGCCTTTATCACAAAGTCAGGTACGGCTCTGTACCATTTTCTCTGCTTAAGGTCAGTGTAGTCAGGCGCATCCGGTACGGAAAGTTCCGCAGACGGAGCAGTTGCGTCGAAAATAACCACAGCACCTTTTTCACCTTCTGCCAGAGGTGCATCGTTACCGTTATACACGTAAACAGCGCTGTTACCGGCCATATCTGAAGCCGTTAATGAAAGGCCAGTTGATGCGTTTACATCTGCCGGTACCGGAATACGGAATTTATATACATCTCCCTGCTTTGTAAAACCGCTTTCCGGATCATCCATTATATTTTTTAACGAATAGAACCTGTAATCTCCGCGGACAGTCTTGCTTTCAAGGATCACTACATCAAGACCTGATCCTTCTTCCTTTACTTCCACTTCAAGATATGCCTTGTCCGGATGAGTACCACGGGCAGCAAGACCCACACCGGCAGTCTTTCCAGTTATCGGATGGTCATAGACAACGGCATTTTCAAGCTTCATAGAAGTGATGACCGGACTTATTCTTTCGTACTTTATCTTAAGCGGCTTCTGCACACTTTTGTTTCCGCAGCTGTCAGTCACTGTAACCGGCAGTTCCTTTTCCGTGAGTTTGTCATCGGATGAAAGAGTTACTGTCACTTTAAACTCATTTTCACCCTTCTGAACAACAGAAACTGAATACGGCTGGTCTTCCGACCCCTTTGTTTCAGTCCACCTGCCGTCCTGCTTCTTCAAAACACTGCCGCCGACTGTGATCTGAGTAACAGGAGAAGATGAACCGCTTATGTTACGGTAAATGGTATTCACTTCTTCGCCTGCAGATGCGTTTTCAGCAAAGATCTCAGCGTCATCTGTTTTTACAGTGAATTCAAACTCATCCTTAGCCCAGAGTTCCGAAGCAAAATCCTTCCCTCTTTCATCCGCCATGCTGAATTCCGGCGCATGCTTGTCTACGTAGTAGTAGATAGGGTCGGTGAGCATGTTGTGGAATTCGCCGTTGTCGTAGTAGAGGATGGAGGTGACGTTGTATGCATCTGACTCGACTTTACTATTGATCAAAGTGAAAAGTCCACTATCCGTTAAAGTATAATACAATAGATTGGCATTTTTTGTTTCAGTTATAGATTCGTAAAGTAATGTGCATTTATTATCACTTTCTAAATATATTTTCAAAAGTTCAATTATTGGCGCATTCTTGATTGAATAAACATTCTCTTTTTCCTGTCTAATACAGTTCGAAGTAACTTCATAATTCTTATCACTGTCAATAACGATTTTCTTATAATGAACGCATCCATTCGAATCATATGGCGCAATTACTGGTTCATAGAATCTGTTGTTATCAAAAATATCCTTTGCATCAACAGCAACTGTTTTTCCTTCTGCTTCATATGAATCAATGATATACGCAGCAACGCCGTTCTCATAAAGAATAGGATCAATAAGCATGCTCTTCTGCTCATCACTTACTGATGTTCCGAACTCACAGACCCTGTACGGCTTTTCACTTCCGCCGTCGCTCACAAGAGTATTTATCTTTACAGTATCCGGAATGACCTTTATGCCAACGCTGTATTTTCTGCCGTCAGTATATTCGTCACCAAGGTCGGAAACTTTTATCTTAGCCTTAACGTCCTTGCCGTCACCGGTAACTGTCATCGGAAATGTCTTTCCTGTTAAAGTGTCAGTTACAGAAGCACCGAATATCCTGCTCCTGTAGCTGCCTTCAGTTTCAAAATGCACAGTGATCTCACCGCCGTCTTTCCAGTAACCTGTGAAACTGTCCTTCCCTGTGCCGTTTACATCTGCCTTAAGGCCGGAAACTGCCGTGGTGTTTATCACATAAGTATTTTTTGTTACCTCAGTACGGTTCTCGGTTTTACCACTCTTTATGGAAAGATAATAGCGTCCGCCGGAAACGTAGACTGCACTTGAGATATTGCCTTCAAGCGTGAAAGGCACCATTTCGGTAAGCTTCCAGCCGTTTGCTGCTTCGTACTTCATCTTCGTTCCGTGAGGAAGAAGCTGCTTTCCTGCATCAGAGCTGTCAAGCGGTGTTATTATGGCGTCTTCATCCGGCAGCTTACTAACGTCGTAGTATTCTTTAAGTTCAACATCGCAGATATTTCCGCGGCTGCTTATCTTTTCGAGTTCGTAGTGAAGCGGACCGGCATCAAAGAGCACCTGTTCCCCGGTCTTGTACTTTTCCTTTTCCCAGAGCTGATCTTCCATGTCAACTTCGCCGAGAACTTCAGCTTCGATAACTGCAGTATCTTCCACAGACATGATAGTTGTCGTGAAATTGAGAAGCTTTACCTGGTAAAACAGTTTTTCCAGTATCACTGAAGGACGGTAATCAGATGATCCTGCTATTTTGATTCTGATCTTAATATTTCTTCTGTTTGCCGGACCTGCAGCTTCAGCCTCTGTTTCTGAAACTGATCCTGATGTGATAAGTACGCTGCCGGCTGTTATCATTTCCGAAACTTTATTTGTTACCGCTTGCTGCTGCAAAGATGTTTCCGCTTCAGTTACAGGACTGCCAGTTTCAGCAGCTGTTCCGGTCACTGATACCGGAGCATCTGTCTCTGCCGGAACAGTTCCGGCCGGTTCTGTTTCCGAACCGACAGTTACAGTCACCGGAGCATCAGCCGATGTTATTTCTTCCGCTACAACCACACCGACAGACGCTATTCTTACAGTGAAAACCAGAGCTGTTACAAAGGCTGCTGTTCTTCTTAAAAGATGTCTTTTTTCTGCCAAATTAATTCTCCTTATTATTATTTTTATACAGGGTCAACCCCCGAAAAACACCACATCGGTAATCCGGCAAAACCGGATTGCCGGCATGATAATTATTTTACTTTTTACGTCTGATACTCCATGCACCAATTCCTGCAAGAATCACTGCGATGAGAGCGACACCGAACAGATACTTTGATCTGTTTTTGTTTTCCTTTTTCTCTTCTGAAACCTCTTCAGTCACAGTAGTTTCGGAAACTGCAGTTGTTTCATCTAAAACTTCCGTCTCTGAAACCGAAGTCACTGCAATTTCACTTTTCGATACTGATGTTTCTGAAGCAGCCACACTTGTATCAACGGTCTCAGAAACGGATGTTGATACTGTTTCCGATGTTGCTGATGTCACCGCCTGTGTTTCCTGTTTGTTATCAGAATTATTACCTGATGGCGGCTGTGAATTATTGTTATTTCCGGACTGCTGATCAGATGGTTTCTGTTCCGGTGAAGGTGATGGAGACGGCTCCGGTTCCGGTTCTTTTGAAGGCTCCGGTTCGTTCTTCTGACCGGTAATTCGTATTCCGCCGGATACTGGTTCAGCGAAGTTTTCTCTGCCAAAGAATGAACTGAAATCATTAGCTCTATAAAAACACGGTTGATCCATAGTGGGATCGCCGTCAAAATCGAGCAACGGTTTAACAACAAAATAGTCGCCTGAATTGACATTATCAGGCAGTTTCACTTTCAATTTTAATAACTGACCATTTCCATAAAAAAGTTCACCTTCATCTATGTTTATATTAGGTACAAACATAATCTGTATAACATTTCCATCACCAAAAAATCCGTGACCTATTCTACAGTTATGTTCTCCAAACTCATACGGACTATACTCCTCGCAAACAAGATTACTATCTTTTTCTAACCAGAATTTTAATCCCATACATCCCGGATTATTATCCAGATTAATCCCTACCTGTACCTCACGGTTCTCCGGTATATCATTAATATCGATCTCCACAGTTTCAGCCGAAAGACGCACATCGTACACCTTTTCACACGAAACTGTATCTGCATCAAAAAAAGCTGCAGGAGATGCCATACCCATAAGTAAAGCTGCCACCCCTGCAGTTATTCTGTATTTATTCATTAATTTTCCCTTTCTCTTTTTTTCCCATTCATCCCCCGGTCGGAAAAGCTCCGTATCGGACGATACAGCGGCCTTTACCTGCAGTTTATCAAAACCTGTTCATTACCAAATCGCAATAAATGAAGCCCTGAAAACAAACTTCGCCAAATAAACATCTTACCATAACTCCGTCAAATAATCAATAGTTTTCGGGTGAACGGTAGCGTATATCGGGTAAACGGCAGATTTTTGGATTATTTTAGTATTTATTCCCGATATATCATCAGATTTCAATCTCGTTCCGACAGCAATTTTTGATAAATGCCGGTGTCAGAATATATTTCTCCGGGTATAAAAAATTAACCGGGCGCATTCCGCAGGATGATTCCGGTTTGGTGTTTTCTGAAGAAATATCGACATACGGCTGCGGATATGATATAATAATTATGAAAAGCAACTTAATTAAGGAGAAAAGTCATGGGAACTTATATAAATCCGGGTAACGCTGCATTCAAAAGGATAAGCGGTCCTAATTATATTGACAAGACAATGCTTATCGAACTGGTGAATCAGAGGATACCAGGTGAAAAATATCTTATCTGCGTAAGCCGACCGAGAAGATTTGGAAAATCATATGCTGCAAAAATGCTGACGGCATACTATGACTGTTCGTGTGATTCCCGTAGTCTTTTCGATAACAGAAAAATCGCAGAATGTGATGATTATACGGAGCATCTGAATAAATACAATGTGATAAGCCTTGACATTACCAGTTTTATTTCAGAAGCTCAGAGTCAGGGTAAACCTTTAAAAGATATACCTAAAATGATCTGTGAGGCTCTTCATGATGAACTGTTTGCTCTTGATCCTGATTTTAAGCCTGGAAAAACAATCAATGAAGAGTTAATGTATTTTGTGGACAAGCCGGAAGGAAAGCAGTGGGTATTCATTATTGATGAATGGGATGCGATGATCCGTGAGGCTAAGGATGATCCCAAAGCACAGAAAGCATATCTTAATCTTCTTCGCGGATGGTTTAAAAATAACAGCTTTACTGACAAGTGTGTTGCCGCGGCATATATGACCGGTATTCTTCCAATCAAGAAAGATGGCTCACAGTCTGCAATGTCAGATTTTATGGAATTTTCAATTCTGCAGCCGGAAGAATTTGCAGGAGTAACTGGATTTACAGAAGATGAAGTCAAAGAATTATGCGTAAAACACAATGCTTCATTTGATGATCTCAAGGCATGGTATGACGGCTACAGCTTTCCTGAGTGCGGAGAGATCTATAATCCATATTCGGTCATGTGTGCAATCAAGAAAAAGAAATGTCAGTCATACTGGAAAAAGACCACGGCAGCTGAATCACTGTTTACATATATCAATATGGATTTTGACGGAATCCAGGAGATCATCACCCGTCTGATATCAGGAGAAGAGATCGAAGTAAGAACCGATGATTTCCAGAATGATTTTGAACAGTTTTCATCCAGAGACGATGTGCTTACCCTGCTTGTACATCTGGGATATCTTGCGTATAATGAAGATGACAAAACTGTTCGGATTCCAAATGAAGAAATACGCAGTGAATACTACAGTATTCTGAACAGTAACAAGGTAAACAGCAAATGGATAAAACTGATTGAAAGATCAAAAAAGCTTCTCGCTGACACAATTGCCTGTGATTCTGAAGCTGTTGCAAAAGCAATCAAAGCTGTACGTGAAACAGAGTATGCACCGACGTTTTATAACAACGAGCAGGCTCTCAGATATGTCATCAAGTTTGCATACGTGGCTGCGATAGACCAGTATATGAAAGTTGAGGAATTGCCGTCCGGTCACGGAATCGCTGATGTAGTGTACATTCCAAAAAGAAATTCACCGCTTCCGCTTCTTCTGATTGAACTGAAATGGAACGAGTCAGCCGGAGGCGCGATAGAACAGATAAAGAATAAGAATTATCCGGCAGTACTTCAGAATTATGGCGGTGATGTTATTATTGCAGGTATCAGCTATAACAATAAAACCAATGAACATAGCTGTATGATCGAAAGAATTTATTTTGATGAAAACTGAACAGTAAAGGTACTGCCCGCCCTTGCGGGACGGACAGTGCTGTTGAAAAAACCGGAAGCATCCAAAGGATGTTTCCGGTTTTTCTATAGCATGCCGAAGGCATACCTTAATATAATACCATGGGGTCCTCAAACTATCAAAGAAATGAGATTAAAATATATTTTTTCCTATTGACAAACCATTAATCAAATGATACAATGTAATATCGGTCAAAGGCAATACTACTGTTCGAACAATTGTTGCCAGTAGTATGAGTTGAAACGAAATAATGTTTTAAAGAACTAAAAGGAGTTTTATCATGGCAGTAGAGAAAACTGATATATCCCGTGATTTAATAAATCATCCGGGAGAAACAATAGCTGACGTTCTTGAAGCAAGAAATATGAATAAATCGGAACTGGCTGTAAGAACAGGTTTCAGTCCTGCTTTTATAGACTGCGTTATAGCAGGGCGTGCAGATATTTCCAGTGAATTTGCAGCAGCACTGGAATACGCTCTTGAAATCCCAAAATCATTTTGGCTCAATCTCCAGGCAAAATATGAAGCTGAAATATTAGAGTATGAAAAAGCAACCATAATCAGTGATGACTATGACAAAATTTCAAAGTTAGAATGGCAAGACGAACTGATTCTTTTAAAGTCACGTCTTGATCTAGCTGAAAAAGAACGACTTGCCGGTACTCCCGGATATTCTCTTGAAGAAGTACGAAATAAATTAATGGATAAATTCAAAAATGCCGATGAGGGGCATTAAGTAATGTGTAGGATAATGGATGAAGTATCATCTATCTGTAAAAAAATCACCATATAAAATATTAACCGAGAGCGTCCGAAGGATGCTCCCGGTTTGATCATTTATATAGGTTTTATTTCAGCAGATTGGCAAGGTATAACTCATCTTTTTTATGCGAGCTATGCTTTTGCTTATTATGCACCTCTTTTAAGAGCTTTTTTTAATGCCATAAGATCATCATAGTTTACGGCTGTGTCGAAGACGTTGTTATAAAACTGTCTGCTCTTAAGACCACTG
>CADAPI010000126.1 GCA_902789705.1 uncultured Ruminococcus sp. | reverse complement strand
GACTCCTCCATTTCAACGTAGTTGTAGAAACCGAGAGCGAGTCCCAGTGCATCAAAGCCTGCACCGAGATTTGCACTTGTTGCAGGTACTCTGATCTTTATCATCAGAAGATCTCTCCTTATTTAAGATTATGTATTTCCGGAAAATGTTTTACGGGACTTTCCCCACGCTGAATTGCGAACAGATCAGCGTTCCATTATTTCTCCGGATAGTCTTTAAGATTTCTTATATATTCAAATGTTGCATCTTCGCCCTTTTCAGCAAGCATGGTGAGAAGCATTTCAATAAGATCAGAAGTTTCCTGATGGATCGAACGCTTGCCCTTGGCGAGCATGAAATATTCAAGCGGTGCTGAATCAGTATATTTTTCCTTTTTATAGATCTTGCTGGCAGCAACTCTGTCGCAGAACATTTCCTTGACATACTTCACCGGCATACGAACAGGTATCGGCAGCCTTGTCTTATAGTCATAGTCGCTCCAGTATTCAAAGTGATGTCTGTTTCTGCCCTTGTGATGCATCCATGCATATGAGAATCCGTAAGTCTCACGCTCCCCTTCATGCGGTGAACGTGTACCCTGAAAATATTTCACACCATTAAAGAATTCACACGGTGAAAATTTCGAAAGATCATGTGTAAGTCCCTGCCAGACTATTCCTGCCTTTATGCAGTGCAGAAACACCTGATGCCTGTGCTTAGTCACCGTCTTAAGATGACCTGAAAACCTCTGAAAAAAATTCATTGCTATTCCCTTCTGTTTCCTTTAAATAATACCGAGCGTCAAACATAGCCCCCTCCCCTCGGGGAGGGGGTTGGAGGTAGGGGCACCTAACCTATATAATTCCTGTACCATCGAAGCAAGGAATAAAACTCTCCGAAGCCGCCTCTCCGTCCTGAATGAAAGCATTCTCCACACCCAGATTCACAGCGAAATCTATCACTGAATCATACTCCTCATCCGTAACCTTGCGTCCAAGTTCCGGATAGTCGTCAAACTCCCTCACCGGAGTGTACTGATTCATTATGCTCATAAAAATATCATGACGATATCTGCCGAAAAGATACTCTATTATCTCTTTTGATTCCTCCGCATGATCAGGAAGAATGAGATGCCTTACAATTATTCCGCGCTTCATCATACCGTCATCATCGAACACCGGTGTACCGACCTGCGAAAACATGCACTCCAGAGCTTCCATAGCCCTTTCCGGATAGTCAGCCGCGTTCGAATACCGCTTTGCAGTCTCGCTTCTTATATATTTGAAATCGGTAAGATAAATATCCACCGTACCGTCAAGAAGTTTTATCGTTTCAGGCTTTTCATATCCGCTGCAGTTATACACCACCGGAAGCGTAAGTCCGTTCTTTCGCGCCTCCGCCGCTGCATTTATCACCGAAAACGTATAATGGGTCGGCGTTACAAGATTTATATTATTTGCTCCCTTTTCCTGCAGTTCAAGAAATATCTCCGCAAGGCGGCTGTCAGTGATCTTCACACCGGAACTGCAGTCCGAAATACTGTAGTTCTGACAGTATACGCATTTAAGCGGACAACCGGAAAAGAACACCGTACCGGAACCGCTCTCGCCGGAAATGCAAGGTTCCTCCCACATATGAAGTGACGCCCTTCCGGCAACCACCTCCGCCGGAGCACCGCAGTAACCGGTTCTCTGAGTCCTGTCAGCCCCGCATTCACGAGGGCAGAGCCTGCATGACACAAGTGATGGATCGTTCATTTTAATCAGTCCCATTTTTCGTATTTACTTATATATAATAGCCTATTTTATGGGATTTGTCAATTTTGATGACAGCGTCCCGGGACTAAAAAATAACGCTGAGTTCCCGGTTTTCTCAGCGTTATTTTTTATATTAAACTTTATTCTGCTAAACCTATTTAACTAATGAAAAGCCGCGGTGACAAACCGCGGCTGTTTTCAATTCTGATCAAACAGACTATACTGTTTATACTTCTCCGGAAATTCATTCAGATAGGCAAAGCATTCATTTGCTGAACACATTATTCCGTGCTCTGTGCAGATGTTTTTAAACACGGACATAAGCTTCCGTGCATCCGGAGACGGCAGCATGTATGCATTTCCGTAGGTTTCAATGTAACGCTGCTTAAGTCCCGGAAAATGTTTGTCGAGAGCTGCGTAATAGTATTCGCGGTCTCCCTCACGAAGGGTAAGACCCATATCAAAACAGACTATTCCCTTTACCCCCACACGGATACATTTTCTCAGAATACCTGTAATATTTTCCTCAGTGTCATTTATAAAAGGAAGGATCGGAGTCATCCACACCATCGTCGGTATGCCTCGTTCCTGCATGGCCGCGAGAACTTCAAACCTGCGGCTTGCAGTGCATACATTCGGCTCAAGTATACCACAAAGTCTGTCGTCGAAAGTTGTAACGGTCATCTGCACTACGCATTTAGCATTTTCATTGATCTCCGCAAGAAGATCGATATCGCGCATTATAAGGTCAGATTTCGTTAGCAGCGTAGCACCGAAGCCATGCCTGTTTATCACTTCAAGGCAGGTCCTTGTAAGCTTCAGCTCCTTTTCGATATGCATGTACGGATCGGACATCGCACCTGTCCCAATCATACACTTTTTCCGTTTGGAACGAAGCGCTGAGTCCAGGAGTTCAGGTGCATTCCGCTTCACTTCAATATCTTCAAAATCGTGTGTAAACTGATAGCATCTGCTCCTGCTGTCACAGTAGATGCATCCGTGCGAGCATCCGCGGTAAATATTCATTCCGCAGAAGCCGCCGCTTCCTGTCAGTATTCCCCTGGCGTCAACGAAATGCACCGCACTCACCTCATCTTTCTCAGAAGTATACTATCCCTTCGTCAAGGAGACGTCTGTATTCTTCAAAACTTACTTTTTCGCCGCCCATGCTTTCGAGATGATCAGTGTGGAACTGGCAGTCGATCATCACTCCGCCGTTCATTTCAAGGTGCTGTGCAAGCATGATAAGCGCCGCCTTGGAACCGTTCTCCATTTCCGAGAACATGCTTTCTCCGAAAAAGCAGCAATCGATGGTAACACCGTAGAGACCTCCTGCAAGCTCTCCGTCGAAAAATGCCTCTATACTTGCAGCAAGACCATATTTATTGAGTTCATTATACGCCTCTTCCATTTCATCAGTTATCCAGGTGCCGACAGTATTTTCCCTTTTCATACGGCAGCGATGAATCGTATCCGCAAAATCACGGTTGATCTTCATCTCGACTTTATGTTTGCGCATGAATTTCTTCATGGAATGAGATATATGGATCTTCTCCGGTCTGATGATAAATCTTTCATGCGGACACCACCAGAGGATAGGATCATCATTGCTGTACCACGGAAATATACCGTTCTGATAGGCAAGAACAAGGCGTTCCACTGAAAGATCGCCGCCGAACGCAAGAAGTCCGTCCTCTTCAGCCTGTTCCGGATCAGGAAACCATATCTCTTCATCGAGTCTGTATACCGCCATATTTTCACTTCCTTAAATACTCTTTTGATCGTATATATACAAATTATAATTAACTGGATTTAAATATTTGTCGTTTAATATGATTGAAAACTGCTTTAAAGCATGGTATAATTGAGTGATAAACTCACCCGACAGTGCGCTGTGCAGCATATATCCGCGGTAACAGCGCAGATACGGTAAACCGGCATATATCTGTCGTTTACCACCAGCCGATATGCAGGCTGTATAAATTTAAATACAGTGAAAATATCTGCATCACTGTACAGAAGAAAGAATGATCAGATGAACAGTAAATCCAGAACAGCTTCCTTCAATATGACAGAAGGAAGCATCCTAAAGAACCTGCTGATTTTCGCTGCACCGGTTCTCATAGGAAATATATTTCAGCAGCTTTACAACGTAGCAGACACCGCAATTATCGGAAACATACTCGGTGACAATGCACTTGCCGCCGTAGGTGCATCATCTCCGGTTTACGGACTGCTGATAAGCTTTTCAAACGGTGTCGCAAACGGCTTCGCCGTTATCATTGCGCGATATTTCGGCGCT
This sequence comes from uncultured Ruminococcus sp., assembly GCA_902789705.1. Classification (GTDB taxonomy): domain Bacteria; phylum Bacillota; class Clostridia; order Oscillospirales; family Ruminococcaceae; genus HUN007. Next base: position 3,703 of record CADAPI010000126.1, on the reverse strand, counting down.
CAGAACGAACGTGAGCTGAAAAAATCAATTGCACTTACCTATCTGCTCTCCGCAGTTATGGCAGTGATCCTGACCGTCACATTTGTCGCGGCTCTTCATCCGCTTATGAAAGTCCTGAAAACACCGGACGATATCATAGGTAAAACCGAAAACTATCTGCGGATAATCATGCTGTTTTCAGCCGTGACAGTCACCTACAATATGCTCGCCGCCATGATGCGTGCCGTCGGCAACAGCAGAGCGCCTCTATACTTTCTTATAGTCAGCACGATAGTAAACATCGGACTTGACTTCCTTTTCGTAAAAGGATTCGGAATGGGGATCTCCGGTGCAGCATACGCAACAGTCATTTCACAGATGATATCCGTTGTCCTGTGTTTCATCTATGCATGGAAGAAATGCCGTTTCCTTATCTTTGACAGATCAGAACTGGTATTCGACAAGGCACTCCTCTCCGATCTTATTTCCACCGGATCAGCGATGGGACTCATGCACGGCGTTGTTCAGATAGGATCTGTTATCCTCCAGAGCGGAGTAAACAGCTTCGGAACTGCAACCGTCACAGCACACACAGCCGGCAGAAAGATCGACGAGATATTCATGCTCCCGCTCGGAACCATATCCATGTCGGCAGCTACATTCACCAGCCAGAACTACGGTGCAAAAAAGATGGACCGTGTTAAAAAAGGCATACTATGCAGTATTATGATAGCGGAAGTATGGAGCGTCATCGCACTGACAGCAGCTCTGCTTTTCAGAAATCCGTTTGTAAAGGCGCTTTCCGGATCGACCGATGAATATATTCTTTCCACTGCATCGAAATACATCATTATAAACGTCGCATTTTTCTTTATTCTCGACGTACTCCTCGTCCTCAGAAGCAGCCTTCAGGGTGTCGGCAGAAAGATCGTGCCTATCACAGGAAGCATAATGGAACTGGTACTCAAGACCGTAACGGTAACGATACTTGCACCGAAGCTCGGATATCTCGGTATATGCATTACAGAGCCTGTAATATGGCTTGTTTGTGCGATCATAGTACTCGCGGACTATATCATGTTTATGAAAACGCTGAGGAAAGAAACAGTGAAATAACACCTTCCAAACTTCGAACCGGACTTTCAAAGTCCGGTTTTTATTTTGTATTTTCCTTTATATACTCTTCGATCCTCTTATTGGCGATCTTTACTTCCTCATAGAGTTCCGAAGCTGAAACACGGTATGCTCCGTTGCCGAGTATGATGATCTGTTCGGCTCCGTCTGATGTAGCGACCCTGACGCGGTGTTCCCTGCTTAAGTCGTGCGAAGTCTTTTCAATGTAGGTATCAGCTGTTTCTGATTCCTTTGTATAGACAACGCTTATATTCCCAACCTTCTCGATCTCACGAACCTGCCCTTTTACCTTGTAGGCATCGAACACGACAATAACTTCGCAGCCGTAGATACCCTGATAATTGCTCATGGTATTGATAAGCATGCTTCTGGCAAGATCAAGATTTGTCTTTGAGATATTTCTGAGCTCATCCCAGGCAAAGATTATGTTGTATCCGTCCACAAGCAGATATTCCGGTCCCTGCGGAAGAGGTTTTGCCTTGAATTTTACTTCTGACTCCCTTATCTCTCTTTTGGTACGGAAGGAATTGCGCTTTCTGTCTTCAGCCGGCTTTCCGTATGCCATTTCGAAAATAGCCATAAGTTCCTTTTCACTGTCATGTGCACCGCGGAAACTGTTCACACTTCTGCCTGAAGATGCAGCAGTACTGTCATCTTCGCCACCGCGATCCCTGCCGTAGTTCAGGCCCGCAATTCCCGGAAGATGCATATGTTCTCCGACTTCATTCCACTTAACAACGAAACCGGCACCGTGTTCACAGAATACAGAATCCGCAGAATTTTCAACATCACCGTCTGCATTGTAATTCATTTTCTCTATGATCTCATCCGCATTGTGACACGGAAGATAACCGCAAAGTGAACATGAAAAAATACCCTTGCCGTGAGTGTAACCGAGAACTTCAGTATGATAATCCCTTACAGATGCCACCGGTGCCCTGCCCTTCAGCAGTGATGTGTCTCCAAGAGTTTCCGGCGATGAGAATTCACATCCCATTGCAGTCAGATCGGAGATAGCTCTTCCTACAAATTCGTTAGGTACTTCAAGGGTGTATTCGTACCACGGTTCAAGGAGAACACTTTCAGCATACATAAGCCCGTTACGTACCGCACGGTAAGTCGCCTGACGAAAATCGCCGCCCTCTGTGTGTTTCAGATGCGCCCTGCCGGAAACGACAGTTATCTTCATGTCAGTAAGCGGAGAACCGGTCAGCACGCCTATGTGAGTCTTTTCGTTAAGATGCGTGAGAACAAGCCTCTGCCAGTTCTTATCGAGGACCTCCTCACGGCAGTCGGTATCAAATACCATACCGCTTCCCGGCTCGCCCGGTTCAAGAAGAAGATGTACCTCAGCATAATGCCGGAGAGGTTCATAGTGGCCAACACCCTCGGCTTTTGTCCTGATCGTTTCCTTGTAGGCAATGTTTCCGTGCACAAAATCCACTTTAAAATGGAAACGCTCGTCAAGCAGAGTCTTCAGAATATCCAGCTGCATTTCGCCCATAACCTGAACATGTATCTCTTTCAGCTGCTCGCTCCAGATAACATGAAGCTTAGGATCTTCACTTTCAAGTTTCCTGAAGGCATTAAGCTCATCGGAAATATTTATATCATCAGGCAGATCAGCCTTATAGGTGAGTACCGGCTCGAAAAAGTCGGAAACGTTGTCTTCCTCACTGCCTATACCCTGCCCCGGATATGTCGAGTCAAGTCCGGTAGCAGCCACTATCATTCCCTGAACGGCTTCATCAACAGGCTGGAACTTAAGTCCGGAATAGACACGAAGGCGGCTTATTTTCTCTTCGCCGATCATGTCACGCACGCGAAGCTTTCCGCCTGTTATCTTCATGTGAGTAAGTCTGTTGCCCTGCTCGTCCTCGCTTATCTTGAAAACTCTTGCAGCGAGTTCATTGTTTTCGGACGGAGCTTCAGTAAATCTGTCTACGGCTTTCAGGAAAGCGTCAACACCGTCAAGCTTCAGTGCTGAACCGAAAAAGCACGGGAAGATCTTTCTTTCACTAATGCATCTGATAAGATCTGCATCTTCAAAAGCTTCTCCGTCGAAGAATTTCTGCATAAGGACTTCATCATGAGACGCTGCTTCTTCCATAAACTCTTCCGAAGAAAGCTCCCTGTCGAAACGGCAGCATGAGTCACTAAGCTTTTTCTTTGCGTCAGAAATGAGATCATCCCTGTTAGTCCCCGGAAGATCCATCTTGTTTATAAACACGAACACTGGAACACTGTAGCGTTCAAGAAGTTTCCACAGAGTACGTGTGTGGTTCTGTACGCCGTCCGATCCGTTTATTACAAGAACGGCATAGTCAAGCACCTGAAGCGTCCTTTCAGTCTCGGCTGAAAAGTCGATATGTCCCGGAGTATCGAGAAGAGTTATTTCGGTATCATCAAGATGAATGACAGCCTGCTTTGAAAACACTGTGATTCCCCTGTCCTTTTCAACACTGCTGGTATCAAGGAATGATGTTTTATGATCAACTCTTCCGAGCTTTCTGATGTCCCCGGAACTGTAAAGCAGTCCCTCCGACAGACTTGTTTTGCCTGAGTCAACATGTGCAAGTATTCCGATTAC
>CADAPI010000125.1 GCA_902789705.1 uncultured Ruminococcus sp. | reverse complement strand
CACAATCTCATTGTTCACAATGTTTCAAGAAATTTCAGAGGTAAAGTGCCGGGAACCAAGACCGCTGATTTTACCAACAACGTAATATATGACTGGGCTTACGAAACAGCCTACGGAACGATAGGGCATCTCAACTACGTCGGCAATACACTTAAGATGGGCAACGGCACAACCGGCGGCAAGCGCTATGTCAACGTAGACAGCTCTACAAATCCGCAGAATTTCAAGATCTATCTCGCAAGAAACAGGATGCTCAATAAGGACGGATCTGTTTACGGGGATGTCACCTACGATAACTGGAACGGGATCACCGTAAAGGACGGACTTGGCATATCCAAGGACAGCGTTAAGAGCGGATCTGCATTTACTATAGATTCCGACGGCGAAAATATTTCAACGGCAGATAAAACCGAAAGCGCTGAAGCTTCATATGACCATGTAATTAATTTTGCAGGTAACGGCATCGCACCTGACCTGCGTACAGATATCGACAAACAGTGCGCAAATGAAACGAAGACCGGTACGGGCTATCTCACCGGTACAGCGTCTTATGGCACGGCAGATTCATCACAGCAGCAGAAGCTCAACCAGTATCAGATAAAGTGCGACACGAAGTACAGCTACCCTGCTCCGGTGCTCACGAAAACCATAACCGACACGGACAACGACGGCATGCCGGATGAATGGGAGATTGCGCGTGGTCTCGATCCGAACGATGCAGGCGATACAAACGGCGACTACTGCGGTGAAGGCTACACAAATATCGAATACTACATCAACGACCTTACGGTTAATGCATTCCCTGAAGGCACAGTCAAACTTTCACCTGAAAAGCCAAAGGAGCCGGAAATCACGGAACCTGCAGTAACAGAGCCAGTAGTCACTGAACCAGAGATCACAGAGCCTCCTGTAACTGAACCAGCCATTACCGAACCGGTAATAACAGAACCAGCGGTAACCGAGCCAGTCGTAACCGAACCGGCAGAGCCACAGATTACTCCTGGTGATGTAAACCTTGATTTTTCGATCACTGCTGCGGATCTTGTTGCACTTCAGTACACTCTTCTTGGTGCTATGACTATCAACGAAAAGGGATCTATGGCGGCCGATGTCAACAGCGACGGAAAGATCAATATCATCGACTTTATCCTTCTGAAAGAAATGGTCAGCAAATAAAGAATCTTCGATCTGATTTGTGCGGCATTCTGAACATTTTTGTCTTGAACTCATCATGGATTTGTGCTAAAATTATAGTAAGCATAAAAATACTTTGATTTCACGGAGGTTATTATGGAAAACATGAAAAAGTACATAGCCGAATTTATCGGAACAATGGTTCTGGTGCTTCTCGGCTGCGGAACAGCGATGCTGGTCGGATGTGATGCGGAAAACGGCGGAGGATACATTCTCACCGCTCTTGCATTTGGTCTCGTTATTGTAGGTATGGCATACTGCATCGGAAATATTTCAGGATGCCACATAAACCCGGCTGTTTCACTCGGCGTTCTTCTTACAGGTGGAATCACACCTTCAGAATTTTTCGGATATATATGTGCACAGTGCCTCGGAGCTTTCGCAGGATCAGGACTTCTCGCACTTATTTTCTCACTTGGTGCCGTAAACGACAAGACCGGAGCATTCGGTTCAAACGGCCTCGCAGGTGTAAACGGAAGTGCTGCTGCAGGATGTGTTGTTGAGATCGTTCTTACATTCATCTTTGTTCTCACAATTCTCGGCGTTACATCAAAGAAAGCAAATCACGGCTCATTCGGCGGCCTTATCATTGGCCTCACACTTACACTTGTACACATCTTCGGAATCGGCCTTACAGGTACATCAGTAAACCCTGCACGAAGCATTGCTCCTGCAGTTATCGCAGGTCTCGAAGGAAATACAGATCCGCTCGCATGCCTATGGGTATTCATCCTCGCTCCGCTCGTTGGATCTGCACTTGCTGCTTGCACATACAAGTTCCTTGAAAGCAGCGGCAAAAAAACAAGTAAAAAATAATAATTTTTGAATAGTAAGAAACGGCAGTCCGTAATGGGCTGCCGTTATTTTTATGTCATCATCTGTCTCTGCAAATCTCAAATGCCTTCTGAGTAAGCGTCAAATAGGCCGTGTCTTTAATAGCTGATTTTGATATGGTAAAATAAACAGAGGCTGTTTTTGCAGTCTCTGTTTTTTTAGATTAGTGCCGCAGGCGCCACCTTTTCCGAGAATGGAACGCCTACGGTGTGCTATTAGAAAACGGACATCAAAGATGTCCGTTGATAAAATGATGTATGCATTTTTCGAATTCACTGGCAGGTTAACGTCAGCCTAATCAGGCAACAGTTACCCTGTCTTTTTTTCTTGGCGTTTTAGGCTTTACAGACATATCTGCATATTCAAGATACGATTCCGCTTTATGTTTGTGCGCTTCCTCATAAGCCTTGTATTCCTCTGACCAGGGCATCATTTCTTTGAGGAAGCTTCTGTCCGTTTTATCGAGCTTTTCCGGAAGCGTTTCAAACAGGTAGCGGAGATACCAGTATGTATTCGCTTTATTAGCTCTGGCTGTTTCGACGATGCTGTGAACGATCATGCTGTCCTCAGCACCCTGAACCGAGTAACAGAACAATGATGCTTTTCTGAGCAGTGCCACGGACTTGATACAGCGTTCTGCATATCCGTTGTCCAGCGGAATATGTCCGTCATCAAGGAATCTAAGGATAAACTCCTTCTGACGCAGTGCATATCCTACTGCATCTTTACAGCGGTTGGTCATAAGCGGATCACTGACGTCTAACCCTTCTATGTAGTCATAGAATTTTTCCATCAGCGGACGTACTTCCTTATTTCTGCGCTCTTTTCTTTCTTCAGCTGACAGATTCTTGAGAGCTTCGTCAGCATCATATATTTCGCCTATCATCTTCAGAACAATCACTTCAGTTAATTCGATTACCTGTTCTTCAGACATACTTCCAGTGTTTATCAATATCAGAGACTCAACAAATCTGCGGCGTAGATGCATAAGGCATCCGCATACGATGATAATCTCTTCATATTCCTTATGAATGACCTTGTATGAGCAGTAGGCATCACTGGTAATGAAACCTTTAAAATCTCTGTAGAAATCCCTTAAGTGATCTGTACCTCTTGTTTTTTCGTAGCAGTAAATGATTATCGGGTTACAACCGCACAGTTCGCTCGTTGTATGAAGCCATACATAGCTTATCGAACCTGCCGGACGTCCGTCGTTTATTACCTTCAGCGGTGTCTCATCGCACTGATGATATTCTATCTTCATAAGCTGTTCGATCATATATTCATATATCATCCATAGATACGTATTCACTGTTTCTCTTATCCAGTTGCTCATAGTCTGCCTTGAGATATGTTCAAGTCCTTCGTTTCTGAACGCCTGCTCTATTCTGTACAGTGGCAGAAACAGCGCGTATTTGCGGTACAGTATTTCCGCCATTACCGACGGAGACAGCATACTTCCCGGATAGAATTCATTACAGTTTGAAACACGTGCCATGATGTGTTCAAGTCCATATGAAATTACGGGTTTGTATGTTTTAAGCACAAATGCACTGTTATGCGGATATTCGATTCTTTTGCTTTCGCTCCAGTATGCTATTCTCCAGTTGCCTTCTCCGTATTCTGCATTAAGATGATCAACATCTATCAGATAACGCACACTCACCGGCAGATGTGATAAATCTACAGGTTTTTTAGGCGCTCTCTTGCGACCACTGTCAGTTTTGCGTACATGCTTTATGTTTTCACGGTTTCTGACCGCAGTATTGCTGCTGGTATCTTCAGTTTCTGCTTCATCGATCAGTTCTTCAGGTACCGTGCTGTTGATCAGACTGTCTATGTTTTCTGTGTGTCTTCCAAATAACTCGTTAGTTTTCAGCTGTTCTTTCTCTATTGTCAGCTGAAGTGCTTTTTTCAGCGATGAATTTTCAGTCTTAAGTCTGTCACATTCTTTTTTCATCTTCTGATATTCTTCTGCCATCTGAGTCATTGCTCTTTCATTCTCTGTTTTGTATATTTCCAGTCCTGCTATTGTTTTAGCCTTTTCATCATTAGATTTACGAAGATTTTCAATAATTGCATATGCTGCATCAAGAGCGCTTTGCATTTCTTCTATTTTGTTTTCTTTCATGTCAAGCGCTCCTTTTCGTATCAGTCTTCGAATTTATTCAGTGCATCTCTGAATGCTTTCAGTATCTTTTCATTTTTCTTCTTCAGTGCATCGTTTTCTGCACTCAGCTTTTCTATCTGAACCTTTTGCTCATATACTTGTTCCTTAAGGTCCTGGATGGTATCGTCAAGTACCTGCTCAATTGGCTTCGCAACACCGTTCGGATCACGACGCCCGCTTTTGCCAGTTGGTATGATATCTCCTGTTTCTTCATCGATCTTTCCAATCAGTCTTCTGTGTGCTCTTGGCTGCTGCTTTTCCTTGTCCCAGTATGACGTGGATTCATATACGTAAGTTACACCTGTTTTCTTGTTTTTGCTTTTTACTATCGACATGAGTTCGAACCTCCTGAATGTATTTCTGTTACTTATTATTATACCATAAATCGTGATGTTTGTCAATAATCAATAGGCATAGATATACCTATTTGACTAAAAAATATTCCGGATGATTTTTTCATCCGGAACACCGTTTTTTTTTATGATTTGATTGTACTTTCAATTGTAAATCCGGTTATTAGTCTGTCATACTGTTCAAATGTCAGATCCAGTACTTCGTTAGGTGTGTTCGGCCAACTGAAAGATCCGTCTGTTACACGTTTAACTGACAAACTGAATCCGTCGCCTTCAAACGCCAGACATTTGATCTTGTTTTTTCTTCTTCCGCAAAACAGAAATATCGTACCTGTTTCCAGCGGATTCATTCCGTAATTCAAACGCACAAGCGATACCAGACCGTCAATTCCTTTTCTCATATCTGTTCTGCCTGTTGCAACTATGATCTTTTTGATCGCAATATCACGCCTGAACATTTCTGACACCTTCAATCAGTGCTCTGATCATATCTGCAGAAGCGTTCTGATATATCTCAACGCTGAAACCTTCCTGACGTATAACCGCTGCCGGAAGTTGAAAAGTCTGTTCAGTGCTGTAATTTGACGCTATGTCTGCTGCAGATCTTTTTAATTCCACAAAAGCTGATGTCTTACTGATCTGCGCGGGAAGATTCTGTATCGCCGCATCTACATTTTCTTTTCTGAACTTGTTCATCCAGTAGTAGTAAGCGTCTTTCGTAACGCCTCGGCTTGCACACCACTCGATCGTACTCATACCACTTTGCATACGGTCAGAAATGAGAAGCTTCCAGCGTTCGTAATGGTACCTCTGTTTGTCTGTCATCCATATCACGTCTTTTCATAGTTTTTCCGATCTGTTGCATAACTTGTGCGATTTTCACTACTGCGTAGTTCATACTTGAGGTTATACAATTCTCTCGGTATTTCTATGATACAGCTTTTTATTTTTCAAAAAAAGACACGGTTTATTTGACGCTTACCCTTCTGAAGTACATCATCCCACTGGATGCGATTTTTGAGAGTGTCTGCCGGTTTGTTCTCAGAAAGCATAATGCTGCAGTCGCGGTATCCGTCAAGGCTCTGACGGCAACGAATCTCAGGCTCTGTACCGTACAGAGAATTGTCCGTTCCGTCCGGATTCTGACACACCGATGCACTGTAATAGTAAACAAGTTTGCTTTTCGGAAGCATGGCCATGAACTGACCTCCGGTCTTCTCTCCTGCAGTGTTTTCGCCTATGATCACTGCATTGTCGTATGGCTTAACCGCCGACACGAAGTAATCAGCTGAAGATGCCGTCTTGTCAGAGACGAGCACGCAGACAAAAGGCATCTGACCGGTGCCGCCTTTCATATCTGCACTGACATCATAAGAGTATACGGTTCTTCCCTCAAGAAATGGCGATATGCCGGCAATCTCACCGGAAGACAGCTTATCCATGCCGAATACTTTTATATTCATCAGCCGGTAGATGCCTCTGAAAAAATCACGGTTACCGGATGATTTAAGAATATACTCCGACTCATGCACCGTATTATCATCAGAAAAAAGCGAAGAATAAAGGTATTCGCCGGTATATTCAAGAGTGCCTCCGCCGTTGCGGCGAAGATCGAGTATCACTGAAACGTCATCAGAAGTACAGTACTTTTTTATCTCAGATGCCACTTTGCTTCCCTTGTCATTATCAAGATCATCGAGTCTGAAATAAACGATATTTCTTTCCCCGTCAAGATACTCTATATCATATATCTCATCCGGCGGTTCGTAAACACCGTGCAGATACGGCTGGTTCACGAACATATATTCATCGCACAGATCATAAAAAACTTCCGTTTCAGATTCCGATCCGTCTTCATTTTCAAGTACAAGTTCAAGTTTCTCGCCGTTCCGGTCGTTAAATACAAGACTTCTGCGATAAAGCTTGCCTGTCTCATCATCAAAGCACATTTTCGCGGACGAAAGATGATCTAATATAAATTCATCAGGAGATATGCCATTCACTGACTTTATCACTGGAGCACCTTCGTCAGATATCTTCACTTCCGAATCCGGTGAAAAGCAGTACTTACCCTCAACGTAGTCAAACTGATAAGCACGGCTTTCACGGTAATAGTGCTTCATGGACTTGTTCCACAGCTCCGTCATATCACGAAGATATGGATCCGTCTTGACGATCTCCGACGCCATGCAGTTATATTCGGTTATAAGCTTGTAGTCTGGGAAAAAGAACCCCGTATGGGCGCTCGGAACATCGTTCAGCACTGACTGCATAACGCAGAAATATTCCGTATCATCCACAGCGTTACGCACAGCCTCACGGTACCGCTCCTCGGATTTCCTTATATCGTACCCAAAAGCATCCGGATAGGCGTAAACAGCAGGAATGCCCTCTGAAACCACTTTCCAGAGGGTATCGAAATCTTTTATTCTGTCCTTTTCGGACATATCGATTGACTGCACTTCCTTATGACGGATCTCGTCCGGATCCTTAAGATAGCGCATACAGCGGATATCTTCGCTTACGAAATATGCGATCACAGGTGCAGCGATGGCTACTATGAGGGCGGAAATTAGTTTTTTATGACGCATCATTATCTCCTTGTATTTTTTATGCGCTGGTTTGCTTTTAGCAACATTATACTGCAGCATTCTTGTTTTGTCAAACTTAAAAAGCGCTGTTTTTTCGGGAAATTTAAAAAATCTGTCGCCATGTATCTTGTAAATTCACATCAAAAATGATATAATCATTATTACAAACGATTAATCATTATCATTGCGATTTTAAATTTAATGCATTTTGCTTAGGCTTGTCGACGATTTTTTCGTTTATGAATTTGATTTTGAAATTTGATATAAGGAGTGACTACTAATGACCATATCACAAAAGCTATTTATGATACTTGAGAAAAAGCACATTTCTCAGAAAAATCTCGCAGACAGCATCGGTGTTCCTGCATCTACTGTTTCTGCATGGAAAAACAACAATTCATCCCCGCCAATTGAAAAGCTGATTGAGATTTCAAAAGTTCTTGATGTTCCGGTTGACTGTATACTCGATGAATCCGAGGATTTCTCGACAGACATTTCAGTTCTCGGGCAGCCGGTCGAATCTCAGAATATTTTTGGAAACGATGAGATAATGGATGCGTATCAGAATTTGTCGCTGAAACAAAAACTCAGAGTCCAGGTGTATATTATGGAACTGGCCGAAGGCGAAGAATGATAAAAAAATAGCGAAACCGCTGGAGCTACGGATCAGATTTGATCCGTAAACTCAGCGGTTTTGTTATTTAGCCAATCTAATTGAATCCAACTTTACATCCA
>CADAPI010000124.1 GCA_902789705.1 uncultured Ruminococcus sp. | reverse complement strand
CGGATATCCGGGGGACAGTTGCTTTATACAGAAAGATAGGTTATAATACTATAGTAAGTATTCATGATGAAAAGGGGATATTGACATGAAACGAATGAACATTAAAATATTCTGCCTCGCTCTCTGCACATCGCTGATGATGAGCGGCTGCACTCCGTCAGGCGGGGATGAAAGTGATGTCACCGCGGAAAACAATGCTGAAACTTCTGCAGAGAATGTAACGGGAACGGCAGAAACATCCGTATCGGTGTCCGGTACTGAAACGAAGAAGGCTGAGACCGGAACCGCGGCAGTGAGCGGAACGGAAGTATCTGAAAATGTATCAGGTACGGCGAAGGTATCTGATACTGCCAAAAGTACGGAAAAGGCAAAGGCATCTGAGACCACCAGAGTACCGGGACCTCCTGCGGAAACAGGAGAACCGGCGGTCGTACCGCATGAAGGAGGCAAGCCTGACACCTATGCTGATCCGGGCGAATACGGTTATGCCAACGATTTACTCTGTACGATGGCACGCGGTTACTACGGCTCACGCACCAATCACAGTCCGGAATTTGTCGAGGTGGAAGGCGAAACAGATGGGAAGGTAAATATCCATCTGTACGATCTGTTCGACGGACACACCTCAACAGCAGCATGGTACTACATCGACCGAATGACCGGAAAGGGAACAGATTTTCTTGAAAATGAGATCGATCTGACTGCTCCTCCGGCAGAGATGTGGAATCCTGATGTTCCGCAGCGTGCAAAAATCGAAGGCAATAAACGCTGTGCAGTTCTGTACCTCGGTTATATTGACACTGATATAGAAACTTATATTTCGAATAATGTCGCTTATCAGGAACTGATCCATCAGAATTTCAGCGAGTATAATTACACCTGGCTTGCAGATATGCCGAAGCAGAATTACGTGGAAATACCGGACGGCAATGAACTCTATCTGATAATTCCACGTGATGATGAAGCCAGAGTACGTGTAGGCAGATTCGATCTGTCCAGAGAACAGCTCATCGGCAATGTATACAGCAGCTACAGAGGAGCTCCGTTTCTCCTGCGCTGCAATGTAAGCGAGATCAGACCTGACGCCGAGATATTCATCACCGACAACAGCGGTGAATATCCGGGATTCAGCGTAAGTTTAAGCGGAAAAGACGGCTCACTCTGCGAAAGCGACAGCTATACACGCCTGAACGAATACACGGAAGACCCTGCGGGCTGATAAAATTTAAGCCATAACACTAAGAAGAAAATCTTATGTGTTATGGCTTTTCTGTTAAGCAAAGACTTTTAAGGAAACGCTGATTTATTCATAAATCAGCGCGGGGGCCGGGGCGAAGCCCCGCAAATCCCATCTCTGGAAATCCGGCGAAGCCGGATTTCCGGTTTAATCAGTGTTTCCTTAAATCTTTATATATTTCGTACTTCTGCCGGAACCGATTTTTCTGACAGTGCCGGATTTTACCATCTGACCGAGTACTGATTCAATCGTCGTAGGGCTGACATCCGGAAGTATCTTTGTAACATCACTTTTTGAAACAGGTGTCAGGCTATTTAGAACAACAGCTTCAACTCTTGCCTGCTTGGTGATTTTTCTGCTTCCTACAACAGCAAAGCGGTTATCAAGTTCCTTGTAGCATATATACAGCGTGGTCAGAAACTCCATGATGAAATCAGAGTAATCATTAAGGTTTTCATGCCATCCGTCAGATGAACGTTTAAGGGCATCGTAGTAGTTTCCCTTGCGGATGTTTATCTGTTCTTCAAAAGAGATATATTTGCCGACGTCGAAACCGTTTCTGTAAAGGAGAAGCAGTGACAGCAGTCTGGACATACGTCCGTTACCATCACGGAACGGATGAATACACAGAAAATCCAGTATAACGCACGGAATAAGGAGAAGCTGATTGATATTAGGGTTATCTCTCGCCTCACGGTAAGCAAGAACAAGCTGTTCCATTTCATCCGGCGTATCTTCAGCCGATGTCGGATGGAATCTTACTCGTCTCCTGCCATTAACGTCTTCTTCGATTATATCGTTATCGTTGATCTTATACTTACCCGCCAGCGGATCGCGCAAAAGTCTCATCATGACTGAATGAAGTCTTAGTATATCTGCTTCGCAGAAATCAAGATCATCATATCCGGTATGCACTTCAGCCAGAGCATCACTGTAACCTGCGATCTCCTGTTCATTATGATTGAGCGGCGCGCTTTTTCTGTTTACGATCTCATTGATTCGGTCGTCGGTTGTTACTATACCTTCAATCTGATTTGAACACTTTACAGACTGGACTTTAGCAACAGCAGCCAGTTCGGTAAATACATTTTCAAACTGTTCCTTACGGTTGACAGCCATTACACGAAGCGCGTAAATATCACTTGTAATGCTCACAAGTCCAGCAGGGAGCATTCCGTTATCGAGGAAAGAATAATCAAAATGATGCATGGTCGTGACTCCTTTCTGCATATAAGTGTACTATTTTTTATGCAGAAAGTCAATGGTATCTGCATAAAAAACATATGATTTATATGCAGAAAAAGATTTCTATATGCATAAAAAACGATGGGTTTATATTCAGAAAGATAGGAACAATTGGATTTTCTGTGAAGCGTTCAGCCGCCGAAAAGGTAGCAGTCACCTCTGCGAGGCGTCTGCTGCTATTGATAATGTGCTGCTTTGCAGCACAAATATAATACTGGGTTTGACAGTGGTAAGTGTTCATTATTTGCGATTTTTAGTATAATAATTATCTTTATTGCGGATTTTAAAAATTATTACTTGATCTGATGTTATTATATATGTTATAATGAAAAGGCAAAATTATTTTAACAAGGAGTTATTAAAATGACTTTATCAAGAAAAATCAGCAAGACATTAAAATTAGTTCTTGTATTTATGATTGCGTGTTTCATATGCATCGGAAACTTTAGCAGTAAAGATGTTGTTTCGGCTGCAAGCGCTAAAAACAATGCACCTAAAGTAGCTGAACTTACTATTTTCTCGTTTTCGCATTATGATATTCATATGCGCCATGCTTTCATCAGTATAAAGAATATCAATAAGCGTCCCCTTGATATATTTTATGCACCAGTTCCTGCTGGTTACAGTAAAACTATCGGCACACGTGGCGTAGATAATACTGATTTTGAAAAGTATGGTTCAGGAATATATACAAATGTTGAGGCATTCAAACTGCAAAAACACAATGCATACAGTGGAAGAGTATCTTTATCTACAAAAATCACCGCTAAGCAGCTTGATACTATTAACAAATGGATGCGTGACAACAATAAGCATACTTACTGGCATAATTGCACTTGGTTTAGCAGTAAAGTATGGAACTTAGTTTGCCCTGATGATTTGAAATTAGGCTGTGGTGCTCCACCAAATCCAAACGTACTTAGTAAGAATATAATGAAAAAATCTGGTTACAAGACAAATGCATCAATTGGAAAATGTGATATGAATAATATTACACGTTTTATAAATTCAAAGAAATCAATTAAAATTCCACCTGAGAATATAAGATCGGCTATTTACAGTCATATATGGTGATGATAAAGCATTTTATATGAAATGAATATTATATTTATTTATTAATTAATTAATAAACGAACAAGCCATAACACAGAATCTTTGTGTTATGGCTTTATTTTCACGATGTGCAAGTTCACGAATTCTAACCATATTATTGAAAATGTACTATAAATCATGTATAATTATTATATGGGGTTGTTATTTTCTTTTATTGCATTCCATTGTTGATTGATAATTACCAAACGGAATTGCATCAAGTTTTTTTACTAAAACATGTTCACCTTTTATTTTATGAAACGGGGTGGGGTTATTGAAAAATAAAACTTCGATTAAATTGAAGATATTAGTTGCTTCTGTGGTTTTAGCATTATTGTTATCTGGTTGTGATTATCTTGTAGAAAATGCTTATGATCAGACGGAAAACAATCTCGGTATCGTATCTGAAGCGATAATGGAGAATGCTTCGGCGGAACAGGATGCTGTTACTGACAATTCCGAAAACAAAACAGAGGTAGCTGCTGCTCCGGAAGTAACTGTGACAGAAGAAATCATAACAGATGCGGTTGTTACAGATGCTCCTGTTACTGATGTGTCTGTGACAGAGAATATAAAGCTGGATGCGCCGCCGTTTAAGGCATCTGATATTCCGGAATACAGCGGAAGTCCGTACACTGAGATCAACAGCAACGTTCCTTTCTTTACGGATCATCCGGCTGGATCTTTTGAAGTTTACAGTCCGCTCGATGAACTCGGACGCTGTGGTGTTGCGTATGCGAATATAAGCACGGAACTCATGCCGACTGAAAAACGCGGTGAAATCGGTTCTGTCAGACCATCCGGATGGCATACTGTAAAATACAATGATCTGATCAAAGATCTTTATCTGTATAACAGATGTCACCTTATCGGATACCAGCTGACCGGAGAAAATGCGAATGAACGTAATCTTATCACCGGAACCAGATATATGAATACCGAAGGTATGGAACCTTTTGAGAGCAGAGTAGCAAATTACATCAACTCCCAAAATGCTCATGTGCTTTATCGTGTAACACCGATATTTGACGAAAATGATCTGCTTGCCAGAGGCGTTCTGATGGAAGCGTATTCGACTGATGATGACGGAGCGGGAATTTGTTTCTGTGTTTTCTGCTACAATGTTCAGCCCGGTATAGGTATAAACTATGCTGACGGAGACAGCTGGGTGATTGAAGAGGATGTAACTGAAGCGGTTACCGAACCCGAACCGGTTACCGAGAGTCAAACAGAAGAAACGGAAATAATCAGGCTTGAGCCTGTCGAACAGCAGGAACCGGTCGAAAGAGAACTGCCTTCCGAAGAAAAGTCACAGACCTATATTCTTAATACCAACACGAAGAAATTTCATTATCCTTCATGTTCAAGCGTGAATTCGATGAAGGATAAAAACAAGCAGGAATACACGGGTTCACGTGATGATATTATAGCAATGGGGTATGATCCGTGTAAACGGTGTTATCCGTAAATGAAAAGGTCAGCCGACTTCAGCACAACCCAAAATCGCTGCACATTTGCGTGCGGCGATTTTTGTTCTTTTATTATTTTTGTACTTTGTACTCTTGCCGGAACCTGTTTTTCTGACTGCTGCCGAAAAGGTAGCAGTCACCTCTCCGAGGCGCCTGCTGTTATTGATAATGTGCTGCTTTGCAGCACAAACAACCTGTTTGCTGAATCACTGGTTCTTCACGTACTTCGTACCTCTTACGGAACCGATTTATCTGACAAATCCGGACTATAAACTTTTTTTATTGTATTAAGCAGTTCAGCTTTGCTGATATTTATTTTTAAATTTTTAAGATCTATAGGCTCGTTTTCAATTTGCTCTATGAACATAGTCATATCATTATATATTCCAGGAGAAAGCTGAACTTTATCGTTTTCTGATATGATCTGAGCCAGTCGGTATATATCGCGTTTGTGCTTATCGATGTTTTTGCTGTCAACAGATTCACCCTGATTTTTGCGATCTTTAAGGTCCAGCCATGCTTTGGCTTTAAATGGGATGATATGAGTGTAATTTAAAACTTGTATTCCGTTTATAAGTACTGTTCCGGTTTTCAGAAAGTCGTAGTATTCATCGTTTAAAAGGATTGCAGATAAACTGGATATTTCATCGGAAATATGAATTGGCATCAGTCTGCTGTTTTCTGAATAATTTATAACATTGCTTTTTCTAGAAAACAGTTCGATTTCTTTGGGATAATCGGGATTTGACGGCTTGTGGAACCTATAAAATTCCGGTTCTCCGCTGTTTCGTTCTCTGGCCTGATATCCGCCTTCCTCGACAAATTCCCAGAAAGCTTTTCCGAATTTTTTATCAAGTGCTTCAATTATGAGGACAATGTCAAGGTCTTTGGTAGATCTGAAATCCAGACCAGCGTCGTTAAGTACAAGACCGCATGCAGCGCCTCCGATAAGAGTGTACATATCTTCAAAGCCTTTGAATTTGTCCCTGAATTTATCAATTCCGTTTACCATTTATATTTACTCCTTAATTCGTCTAATGATATCTGTACGCGTTCGTCTTCAGAATTTTTCAGTGACAGTATCAGCGATATGTCATCCACGCAGTCACCGGTGCTCAGTAATTTCGGATCATAACACCATTTTTCTAGACATATGGTGTTTCCGGGGTCTATATCTTCAGGTGAAACGATATAGTCGCTGATCAATGGATAATGATTATCAGCTGCGTAACAGATATCGTTATCGTTTATTGCTAACATTGATTTTTCACTGAGAGCAGACAGACCCGATTTTAACAACCCGGCATAATCATTCTGTTTCATGTAACAGTATTTTTTTGAAACCGGATTTATCATGTATTTTTCAGCCTGATCAAGAATTTCATCAGTCTTGTAATTCGGAATCAGATATTTTTTTCTTCCTTCTGTATGATAATCAAATAGTCCGCAGTTTACGAGCGATGAGTAGGCACGGCTTATGGACATAGGAGTATATCCTGTTTTTTCAGCAAGTTCTGTTATAGTTAGTTTTGCCTGGTTATAAAAAATATAAAGAAATACGAACTGTGTTACCGGACTGAATTTTTCTGGTTCAGCAGATTTGCTGTATTTTTCTGTAAGATATACTGCAAGAAAAGGAAGAAAAATCTGTGTGTCTTTAATGATGAACGGGATATTATCTCTTATCAGAGCCTTTCTCTGGTATGGAGTGATGCTGTCCATGAGCAGAACCACAGGCATACCGGACAGTTCTGAAATGAGCCGGCTCTGTTTTTTATACGATGCGAGGGAGAACTCCGCAGGGGTAACGCATAAACACCGGCATCCGATTATAACAGTTTCTGTGTATGAGTAGGCATGTTTAAGATACAGCGGGAATTTTGATGAAAGAATATATTTCTGAGATTCGATTTTGGCGTTCAGCACTTCATTTATAAAATTTATCATGTGTTCACCTTCTTTATAACATTGTTTTTATTATTATAACATCGACTATGTTATAATGTCAATAGCGATGTTAGTAAGTTTGTTATGAAACGAAAAAAGCCATAACACTAAGGATTGCTTCCGTTAGTGTTATGGCTTTTGTTCATATGGTGTCAGTTCAGAACATCATGCAAGAATCTTCTTAAGGCTTAAAAGATCGATGATGTTTACACTTCCGTCGCCGTTGATGTCGGCTGCCGGTTTCTGCTGTTTTGAGAACTGACCGGTGCTCAGCATGATGTTTACCATTGCGGCAAAGTCTGCGCTGTTTACTGTTCCGTCGAGGTTTACGTCACCGATGACTTCGTCAGATGCGTTTTCGCCGCCTTTCTTTACGATGGCGATACGGTCGATCGACGGGCCGTTTCCTCTGTCGTTGCCGAGTTTGATGGAGTTCTTTCCGGCGTTCAGTTTAACAGTTGTGCTTGCTCCCGCAAGACCTGTCCAGTCGTTTCTGTTTGCGTAGAGGCCTTTGAGTGTTGTGGTCTGGCCGCCGTTTACTGTAACGTCAAGATCGCGGTACTCGCCTGAGATGTAGTAGATGTAAAGCGTGTAATCACCGGCTTCGGACGCCTCAACGTTATCGAATGTAACTGCGCCGCCCTTGCCGATGTAGCCGACATACTGGAAGCCGGAGCTGTAGCGTCCGTTCTTTCCGGTTTCGGTTTTTGCACTTCCTGAGAGCTTAGCCTGTTCGGCTTCGTAGAATTTGTATTCGGAGTAAGGCGTTGTCAGTTTCATTCCTGTTTTCGTTATCTTGATGACGCATCCGCCGTTCGGAAGGAGGCTCTGCTTTATTGTGCTGGCCTTTGTGACATCATCAAGAACAGTTACCTTCAGGTCTGAACCGTCATTGTTGTCCGAGAAGATATATGCCTTGTATGTGCCGTCGTCTGTAATAAGATCGCCTAAGTTTATTTCAACATCACGGCTCTTTATTGTTGAAGCACCGATGTACCAGTCGCCGCCGCTTCTTCTTGCGGTTACGTTGAACTGCATCGGCCTGCCGTCAAGTACTTTAAGATCGTCCCAGGTGACCGGAACGTCGTTCATCAGCGCAAGAGCTGTTGTGCCCGGATATCTGAATACCGAGTGTGCGTAGTGCTGGATGCCGGATTCTATTGTTACGAGGTCTGCAAGTGCAAATCCTGCAGTTGCCTTGATGCCCGGTATCGGGAGGCCTGTAGGTGTGAAGTCTGCTGAGCCTACAACATTTCGTGTGAATGTGTATGAGATGCGGTTTTCAAGTGACGGGCTGTCAAACCACTTGTAGTATTCAGCACCGTTTACAGCTTCATATGAAACCACGTTCGGATAAGTCCTGCTTTCACCGCGCGGGAGTGTACAGCCGTGGAAGAGCACCATGAGTTTGTTCTTTGCAGCTATGTCCATGCACAGATACATCTGTTTCATGGTCTCCTTGGTGTCGCTTTCGTAGTAGTCGACCTTGACGCCCTTTACGCCGAGACCGCTTATGCGTTCGAATTCACGCTTTATAGTTGCTTCATCAAGAAGTGAGTAGTACGGATAAGCCGGATTTCCCTTGCTGTCCTTGTATCCGCTGTGTCCTGAGTTGTTTACGCCGTACCAGAGATAGATGCCGATGCCCTTTTTGTCAGCATATTCGCATATCTCACGAACCTTGGCTTCACTGTCATCCCACAGTGCCCAGCCGAAGTCGAGGCAGACAAAATCCCATCCGTTTGCTGCTGCAAAGTCAACGTAGTCTTTCTGGGTGTGATATTCAACAGGGGAGTCGCCGCCGCTTGACCACCATGACCATGCGCTCTTGCCCGGTTTTATCCAGCTTTCATCTTCAAGTACTGAAGGCGGATTGAGGTTGAGTATGAGGTCACTTGATGACATGTCGTTTAAGTTGTCTGCGACTACCATTGCACGCCACGGTGTGTGGAAAGCGTTGTTCATCGTAACTGACTTTGTCTTAACGCCGAACTTCCACTTTATCGCGCGTGAGCCGCCGGATGTGCTGAGGCAGCCTGCACAGTACGGATCTGACTCGTTGAAAACATTCGCTTCGGAAACGAGAACCCAGTACTTGTTATTGAAATTGCCCGTAAGAGGCAGTGAGTAGTCAGCCCAGGCGCTGTTTACCTTGTCCATGCCGAACTCTGTGAAGTTCCATTCGTAGGTCGCGTTCGGACCGTTGCCCCATAAGGTTCCGTTTGTCGGGAATACCACCTGGCTTGTTTCGTCCTTGATGGTGGCACCGTGATTTAAGGCGTAACGGAAGCCTACACCGTCATCGTATACTCTGAAAATTACCGTAAGAACGGAATCTCCCTTTTTAAGCGGTATGCTTATTTCGTTGTAGTGGTTCCTTATTTCTGCATGTTTGCCGAAAGGCATTGAATATGTTTCGTCGAACGTGGACGTCGAAGATGCCTGAAGTGCGAGTCCGTTTGAAAGATCTTCAGTGGTTGTAACAAGACCGAGTTTTGAAGGCTCGATAACTGTTCCTGTCACGCCGCCGCTTTTCTTGTGTACCGAGTAGTAGAAACTTCCGCGTGAGTCGGTCCAGAGTTTCGTCGTAAGTGTTCCGTCCGGTGAAACTGTCTGGAGTTCAGGAACGCTCTGGAGCTGTACTCCGTCGAAAGTAACAGAAGTTTCAGCATCAGCGTTTACTTCGCCTTCCTTGAGCGTGTCAGCTTCAAATGTGTAAAGATATTTTGCATCCTTCGGAAGAGACTTTACTTCAGAAGCTGAAAGTGCGTAGTCGTAGAAAGCCACGTCATCCACTTTTGCCTTTATGTCGTTGTCGTTGTAAAGTGAATGTCCGATAGAGTTGTATTTATATGATTCGATGAGTCCGTCACCGAAAAGGCTTCCGAGTGTTTCGGTGAGATATTCCGCATCGACTTTGTCGACTTCCTTTCCGTCGAGGTAGAAGCTCATGCTGTCGGCAGAATAGATGACACAGAGATCGTGCCATTTATCTGAATCGGGCTTTGCATCAACGTTGAAGATAGCCCGGTGTTTATTATCGTTTTCAGTAGATGATCCTTTTCCGGCAAAAACGCTGCAGCGGTACTGGTCGTGTTTGTTCAGATCCACTGACAGATCAGGTGAAGAGTAGCTCGGAGTAACACCTGTGCCGAAAGGAAGTGTTGCGAACTGATACAGTCTTGTGTAGTCTTCAGTTCCCGTATGGAGATTGAACTTCATAGCAATGGAAAAACCGTCTTTACAGCCGCCCTTGAATAAATCAGGAAGCTGGAGCCATGAAGCTCCGAAAGCTCCGCCCTTAAGGTCGAGAACATTGGTGCCGTTATCGCTGTCCTTTACTACGGAAGCGTTCTCGCCGCGTATTATCGCAGCATCTTTTGCAGTACCGGTACTTGCCGCTTCGGCATTCTGAAATACCATTTCCGCCGCGGAAGTTTCTGAAGGTGAGAAAATATCACCGCTTACTAAACCAGCCTGTGAAGCCATACATGCCGCCGTCATCAGGGCAAGGCTCCGCCATGTCTTTTTACACATACAAACCCTTCTTTCTTAAAACATTCAGTGAAGCAATAAACACATAAAATGCTTCACCTTCTTCTGCACTGACCGTGAAAATGATCAGCTGTTCCTTAAAAATCTGCATTTATGGATAAGTTCCACAAAAACTTTACACAATCATTAAATTTATTATATCATCAAACTTCGCAATAATCAATAGGTGGTTCACAATTTTTGATAATATGAACAATTATCCGGTAGCATATCCGGCGAGACGGATATGCGTGACGGGGGAATGCGGTGCTTCGCCCCGGGCCCTTGCACTGTAAATCAGCACTGTTCTAAACAAAACAGGCAGTGTCGGTTATGAACACTGCCTGTATGTTTATAATGTTTGTTATGAAAAATTTCTTGTTATTGTCGTTACGCTGCCATTTCGGCAAATTCTTCGAATGAATCAGTAAAACCTGTAAATCCGTTGAGATCAAGGAACGTAAAGTCTTTGTCCTTAGTACCAAGTGAGATGACAAAGTCAATTTTTCCGAGATGGTATTCAACAGCTATCGTTCCGTCTTCGTACCTGTAAGTTTCTTTTTCGGCTCCGTCGAGTACAAGATGCTTTTTGTGTGTTTCAACGTAATCCATGATTTTTTCTACGATTCTGATTTCTTCCCCTGAAAGATCAGATGCTACATTAATGTCCATCATATTTACCCCGTCCTTTCATAACTCTTCAGATCATTTGTTCTTATCCTTTAAGAACCATTAAGAACTGATATGTATATTATATACTAAAAGGCGAGATAATACAAGTGTATTTAAATAAAAAAATTCAAGAGTATATTTGGTTATTGTGCATAGTGCATATATGAAAATCCCCGGTCAGCATTTGTCAGCTTCTGACCGGGGATGATGTATTTTAAGGAGATGAAAAAGCTTACTGTGCGTATACCTTGTCGTCGTACTTGTAAAGAACAAGTGTAACGTTGAGGTTTCCGTTAAGTGTTCTGATCTCGTCGATGAAAGCCTTCTGGTTGGCACTGTTGTTCATTTCAATGCTGTAGATGAGTTCAAAGAGTGTACCGAATTCAGTAGTTTTTACTCTCTTGAGTCTCCAGTCAACTGAGTACTTGTCAAGCACCTTGTCGAAGAGACCTACGTAGTTGAGGTTTTCAGGAATTGAGATCTTGAGTGTCATGCTGCTTGTTGCCGGAGCACCGAACTTTGTCTTGTGAAGAATGGTGATGATAGCAGCGATTATTGCAAGGAAGATAAATGCGTAGCCGATATATCCGAGGCCGCAGATAAGACCTGTTGCTGTTGCGTAGAATACGTAAGCAATCTGCTTCGGATCACCAGGAGCACTTCTGAATCGTACAAGAGTGAAGGCACCTGCAAGACTGAGTGAACTTGCCACGTTGTTTCCGATGGTTGCTATTACGATGGCTACGATAGGAGGGAGCATGATGATGGTCCATACATAGCTCTGTGAGTAGCCTTCCTTTTTGTTTGTGATGAGATAGATGAGGCTGATTATAAAGCCGGCTGCGACTGCGCTGAGAGTCGCCATGAGAAATGTGTTCAGAGCGAGTTCTGAATCCTGGAATATTGAATTAAACATTGTAAATTATCCTTTCAGTATTATGGAAAGCTGAGGTCCGGCGGATCATTTTCTGCAGGCAGAGCTTTCCGGAGTAAAGCTTTAGTGAGTTTCTGTTACAAATGCTTTGAAAGCACGTCCGTATTTTGAGAAACTTGTTTTGTAAATTCCGAGTTCTGCGAGTTTTTCAGAAAGCCACATTGGCATTGAAGCGCCGATCTTGATCTCCATGAGATACTGACCCGGAGCAAGAAGCTGAACGCCGTAGTTCGGCTTGTCGAGGCTTACGTCGAATCTTCTCTGGGTAATTGCGCGGTCGAAAGTAAGACGAAAACTGCTGTCGTCTTTTCCGAAGTAAGCTGATCTCTGGTAGCTTATGTACTGCTTAGGCTCAACCGGATAGTTCTTTAAAAATACAACGAGTTCGTTGAGAACCTGATGCTGTATATATGCCTTTGAGCCTGTAGTTGTTAATTCCGGAAGCTTGCCTTCAAGAAGGAATGCATTTGCCTGTCCGAGCGTGAGTGAGATCCTTCTCTTGGTTACGATTCCGCCGATCTTCTTCTTGATCTCAAGGAATACCATATCGTCGTCCTTTGCAGGTGATGCGTAGCTGCGGAGTCTGATCTTTTCCTTGTAGTATGGCTTTTCAAGAGATTCACGTATAAGGTAGTTGTCCGGCGTATCATAGTATACATTATAGATACCGTATTCCTTGCCGCCTACGCAGTATTCATCGAAGTTCATGTACTCACCTAAAACGGAGCTGAGAGCATGAAACTGATTTTCGTCCAGAATGAATTTGATCTCCTGTCTCTTGAAAGTACTGATTGCCATAGAATCACATCCTTATCCTGTAAAATGTTGTAATCGTTGTAATCCCGGAATCCCGTTCCCTTTTGACAATTATATTTTAGAATATATATCTTAAAATAATCTTAAAGCTTTTAAGAATATTTGCGGATCTATACTATTATAATACGGGCTAAATGCATAAATGAAATATGATTTCACACGAATTTCTGTTTAATTTAACATTAAAGACTCAAAAAAGACACAGAAGGTAACCTGATTGTGTTTTTTTTCTTAAGAAATTCGGCAAAATATGACGTAAAAACCGCAAAATCTGATAAGTGCAGTTTTTCAAAAAGAATAAACATTAAAATAGTATTAATCGTTTTCATAAATGAAATTTGTTTTCACACAGATTTCTGCTGCCTTTTACTTATAAGAAACAAAAAAGACATAAACCGAAGTTATAATGAAGCTGTAAAAAGAAATTCAGCAAAAAATGGCGACATAACCGCAAGATACAAATTGAAAAAACGGATCGTTCTTTTTTTGACGGGCGCACGGCGACAAGGATCCGGTGCGGATCTTTTGCCGGGCAGAACATGATACGTATGAAGTAATGTACTGGAAAGAGGTTAGGCTAATGAACAGACAGAAGAATACAAAAACTATATTAAGCGGTATACTTTCACTTGTTATTGCAGGATCCTACACAGGTGCCGCATTTTACGGAACAGAAGCAAACGCAGCCGAAGAGGCGAAGACAGAAGCGGTGTCAGGTGATGTGAACGGCGACGAGACCGTAAACTCATCCGATCTTCTGACAATGACAAAATATCTTTTGGGCAATGACGTTAAGATCGTTAAGGAAAACGCTGACTTAAACAGTGACGGAAAAGTAAATATCATCGATGCTGTACTTTTAACAGGAAAGCTCAGGGGCGACGGAACAGATCCGGCGACAGAACCAGGTGCAGAACCTTCTGCAGATCCGGCCGGAGAAACAAAGACCATAACACTTAAAGGTGCTTCAGCTGCTGCAGAAGGAAGCGGAGTTAAGGTCGAAGGAAGTATAATTACAATAAGTGAGCCTGGTACATATGTAATAAGCGGTAAACTTGATGACGGTCAGATCATCGTTGACGTTGACAAGACTGCTTATCCGGAAGGCGTGGTTGAACTCTCGCTTGAAGGTGCCGAGATCACATCAACAACAAATTCACCTGTTTATGTTGCAAGCATTGCAGATGAATGTGTTATCAAGCTTAAGAAGGGTACTGAAAACGTGATCTCAGACGGTAAGGAATACACCAATGCCGATGAGTCAAGCGGTGCTGTCTATTCAAAGGATGACCTTAAGATCAAGGGCAAGGGCAGCCTTACAGTAAACGGTAACTGCACAGACGGTATCGTGGGCAAGGACTCGGTAAAGATATTTAACGGTACAGTTACAGTAAATGCAGCCGATGACGGTATCCGGGGAAAGGACAGCGTAAAGATCGGCGATTCTGACGATACTGAGTTTACAGATCTTGTCGTTACTGTAAACAGTACCGCAGGTGACGGTATCAGAGCTACAAACGGTTCTGAAGAAGGCAAAGGCAAGGTCATCATCAACGGCGGTACTGTAAATATCACATCATACTATGACGGTATTCAGGCTGAGCAGACATTCACAATGAACGGCGGTGACCTTACAGTTAAGACATATGAAGGCAGCACATACACTGCTTCCGGATCGCAGACAGGCGGAAACACTAATCCGTGGGGTGGCAGAGGCGGCATGGGTATGGACGGAAACGCTAACAAGACCGATGTTTCTGCAAAGGGTATCAAGGCAGTTGGTATCTACGATGAAGCAGGCACAACATGGCAGTCAGGCGGCGACATCATCATCAAGGGTGGTACTATTACTATAGATTCATCTGACGATGCTCTCCACTGCGGCGGCAGCATGACTATCACAGGCGGTGTATTCAGCATCGCAACTGCAGATGACGCATTCCATTCAGATCACGAACTTACGATCGGCACAAAGGATGCAGGTACATACGATGATGTGCAGATCTTTGTTTCAAAGTGCTACGGGATGCAGGTACATACGATGATGTGCAGATCTTTGTTTCAAAGTGCTACGAGGGTGTTGAAGGCGTAACTATCAACCAGAACTCAGGTACGGTTTACGTTGTTTCAGGCGATGACGGCTACAATGCTGCAGGCGGAAACGACGGCTCAGGAAATACAAATCAGGGCCCATGGGGCGGCGGCGGATTCGGCGGCGGATCTACCGGCACACTTAATGTAAACGGCGGTCTTGTAATTATCAATTCCGCAAGCGGCGACCATGACGCACTTGACTCAAACGGCGACATCAACCTCAACGGCGGTTATGTATATGTAAACGGTCAGGAACCTCTTGACTGCGGTGACGGCGGCAGCTACTCCATCAAGTACAACGGCGGCAGCGTTATCACAATGACTGCAGGCAACACAAACCTTAAGACAGTTTACTCATTCAAGGATTCTTCCGGCAACGTGATCGCATCATTCTACGGCGCATCAGGAAATCCGGGACAGAACTGCACAAACTCAACTGCATGGACAGGCGGCACAGTATCTGGCGG
>CADAPI010000123.1:9158-17041 GCA_902789705.1 uncultured Ruminococcus sp. | reverse complement strand
CTTAAAGCATGTCACACCGTCTTTCTTTATTATCATTCTGTTATCTTCCGCAGCGTAGAATTCGATAGTTTCATCCGGTTTTCCGTTGTTGTAGGTAAGCTTGAATGAAGCCCTGAGTTCGCCGATTCCTTCATCTGAAGTGCAGATCTCCTCAGCAGGAGCCTTGATGACTGCCTGATAGAAGGACTTGTAACGTTCAAGGTCAAAGTCCTTGCCGTTAAGCATTACCTTATATGTGTCTGCGTCATTACCTGTGAACTCAAACTTTTCAGTTTTGCCTCCGGCTGTTACTTCCATGCTCTTTAAGTCATAGATGTATGAACCGAAAACAAGTGATGAAGTAATGTCGCCCGGCTGCATTTTTACCCACGGAACTGAGCTCTCGCTGAACTTCCAGAGTACGTCTGTTCCTTCGTAATAACCTGTATAGCCTGCTTCAGAGCCCTCTGCCCCGCTGTATTCCATACCGGTCTTAAGAACATAGGTCTTTCCGTCGTCAGTTTCCATTTTTACAGTACACGACGGAGTTTCGATACCGGCAACGGCAAGTTCCTCCTTTGAAGGAGAAAGGCTGAGCACGCTTTCAGCAGTAAGACCGAAAAGTCCGTGTGTGATATCAGAGGACTTGCTTACGTCAAGATATGCCTTTACCGGTGAAGTCATTACATGTGTCGCACTCGTTCCGCCGGATTCATTTTCACCTGTGTATTCAAGAACGATCGGCTTTTCAAGATCAGGTCTTTCGATGGTGATTTTCTTTACAACAGGCATCGCATCGTCGGCCGGTTTTTCAAGCACGGACTTTGATACGAAGTATTCCTTTTCATATGTATAGGACTTTACAAAGCTTGACGGAACAGTATAGACTGTGTCAGCATCTTTGGTTTTTACGTAAATGCTGCCGCCCGGTGAATCGTTTCCGACCAGAATAACAGCCTTGCCTGCACTGTCACCGTCATAGGTAACAGTAACTTCAGCCTTCGGCTTGTCCAGTCCGTAAACGGAAAGGTCGGCAGGCTTTTCATCAATGACCTTGTCAGGAACAAGTTCCTTTGCCTGTACTGCAAAACCGTCAACAAGACTCGAATCAAGCACCACACCGTCAAGTTCCTTGACAGTGAATACTGCCTGTGCCTCACCGGAAGCCTTCGTCTTTCTTACAAAAGTATATCCGCCGGCATCATTCTTTACTTCGATCGAAACAATGTCATCACTTGCTCCTGTGTAGATAGCTTCTGCTGTTTCTTCAGCTGTGTCGGAAACTTCAGAATCTTCAGCCTGTTTCTTCGAAGGATCAGTGAGATTCATTGCAATTATACCGCCGGTCAGCAGAGCTACTGCTGCGACACCGGCGATAAGATATTTTACACTGCTGCTCATCGGTTACGTCTCCTTAAGTAAACAACCAGACCTGCAAATGCAATTGCAAGAGGAATAGCAACTTCAACAAGAAGAGATACTGTACGCATTGCATTCTGTGAAATGTTCAGAGGTTCTACCGCAAGGCTCTTTGCAGTTATTGTAACACCGTCTTCCTTGCCTGAACACTTGTTTACAAGGTTTACTGCAAGTTCCTGGTTGTTAAGAGCGTTTGTGCTTGTAATGTAGTAGTCAATGAAGAATGCAGAACCGAATGCGTAAATGCTGCTCGAGATCTTTTCTTCACCTTCAAATCTGTGCTTGCTGCCGCGTACAAGAACGTTCTGTTCTGCCTGCGGAAGATCATTCATGTTGTCTTCTGTAGTATTTTCATCTGCTACGAATGAAGTTTCTGATGTCTTGAGAATAACTTCAGTTTCTCTGCCGTCACCCTCACTGAAAGTGAGTTCAAGCGGTCTTGCCATAGGCATTGCTATAGGAAGATCTGTTGACTTTACAAGTGTTTCGTTTCCTGAAGTAAGCTTTGCCTGAGGTACTACATAGTAGTTCTGGAGACCGGCAATACCGATTCTGAGAAGTTCAGACTTGTTTACGTTGCTTACGTAGCCCTTGCCTGCCTTGATGCCCCATTCCTCAAGGAATTTGTCGAGGTTAGGAGTTTCACGCTGGTCAAAGTTTGCAAAGTAGATAAGGTTCTTTCCGTACTTGCCGCCGTTTTCAAGATAGGTGTTGAGCTTTTCAGTTACTGTCTCGGTAAGGTCGGAATAAGGTGCTGCAAGAACAACTGCTGAATAATCTTCAGTTATATCCTGAGTAAGCGGATCAACAGTTTCAACTGTGTAGCCGTTGTTTTCAAGAATAGTCGGGAGCTGTGAAACGGATGCTGTAACTGCATCTGACTGCTGGCATGAAAGGATCGCTACCTTAGGAGGGTTAGGATCTGCCACGAACATAATTGCTGAAGTAAGCTTTTCTTCTGCAGTGATCGCCTTGATGGTCTGTTCATATGTCTGGTAGTTGGTTTCCACTTCATAGAAGTCTGACATCTGAAGGACCTTGATCCTTCCGTTGCAGAATACAACTACGCTTGCTCTTGAAATATTTTCAGTGGTATATGTTGAATACTTTGTAACTATTTCAGGATGCTTGTCGATATCGTAGTAATGCACCTTGATCTTGTCGCTGTTCTGAGCATACTTCTCAGTTACTTCCTTGACAAGCTTGTAGTACTTGCTGCCTGAATCGAGTTCAGCTTCATCTGTCATTACATCAATGCTGATCTCTTCCTTGAGTCCCTTAAGATAATCGACGGACTGATCAGATATCTCAAAGATCTGTTCCTTTGTGGTATCTATCTTGAGGCCGTAACGGTCAGTAAGCTGTGTAGCGAAAACGTTGAGAAGAACAACTGCCGCAATAAAAACAGCAGTTATAGCCACTGAGATCGAACCATATTTAAGCTTTCTTGTGTTGAAAGGCTTTTTCTCTTTTTTCGGTTTTTCCTTCTTCGGCTTTTCTGAAGTTACTTCAGGTTCCGAAGAAGTTTCGTTATTCTTTATTTCTTTTTCTTCTTTACTCATTTTAGTACCTCCTTAGCTCCAGCGACGCTTTTCAAAAACTCTTACTGAAAGGAAATTGAATACAACAGCAACGCTTACAAAGAAAAGTACACTTGAAAGATTAAAGAGTCCTGTTACGAATTCGTTGTATCTTGCGTAGAATGAAAGAGTCTTGAGTATTTTTGAAATGAATTCAACGTTTACTGCATTTGCTATGGAATCAATAAGATAAAGAACGAGAAGTGCAAGGAAACCAAGAATAGCAGAAATGATCTGGTTTTCAGTAAGTGTTGAAACGAAGAGTGAAACTGCGATAAATGCAGCACCAAGGAAGAACAGCGCAACGAAGTTTGAAAGCACTGTTGCCCACACAACACCGCCGAAGAATTCAATTATAAGAGCGAATAAAAGGAATATTGAAATACCGATGGTGTAAAGAGCAAGTGCTGCGAAGTACTTGCCGAGTACCATTTCCGTTATACTGATAGGAGCTGTAAGCAGTCCCTGTTCTGTTTTCTGTCTTTTTTCCTCGGAGAAAAGCTTCATTGTCATAAGCGGAATGAGGAAAATGAGGAAAAGGAATACTGAACCGAATGTTCCTGAAAGATCAGCAGTTCCGTATGAAAGTGTTCCGTTTATAAAGAAAAATCCGGCGATCTCAAACAAAACGCCAAGGAAAATATAAGCAATGGCTGAGCTGAAAAACGCTCCCATTTCACGTCTGAATATAGCGCCCATTATTCTTCATCTCCTTTGTTTTCTTCTGCGTCAGTTTCTGCTTCTGAAGTTTCTTCTGTTTCAGAAACCTCATCCGCTTCGGCAGTTTCTTCCTCTGAAGCATTTTCTTCTTCAGCCGCAGCGGCTTCCGCCTTTTTCTTTGCTTCAATGCCTTCAAGAACTTCTCTCAGATCTCCGGCAGCTGCATCAACCTTATCATGAATATCAACAGCCGTGGCTATATTCTTTTTCTGTTCTTCTGAAAGCGCCTGCTTCATCTCGTGTTCACCTGTGATGATCTTGAGGAAGACATCTTCAAGTGTAAGAATGTTAGGCTGGAGCATGAGAAGATCCCATCCGCGTTCCCTGATGAGTTTGTTGAGCGCCTTTCTGACGTCGGTACCCGGTTTTGTTTCGATCTCGTAGTCGAATACGTTCTCGCCGCGTTCCATGTCAGCGACAACCGAAACAACGTCCGGAAGATTTCTTACAGCCTTGTAGACATCCTTTCTCGGACCTTCAATCTGAGCGATCATCTTGTGGTCGCCTGACATGTTGTTTGCGAGTTCATCTGCAGTACCGTCGGCAACCAGTGTGCCCTTGTTGATGATAACGATACGGTCACAGACTGCCTGGATCTCGGAGAGGATATGTGAGGAAAGAATAACTGTGTGGTTCTTTCCGAGTCTCTTGATAAGTGATCTTATCTCGATGATCTGCTTAGGGTCAAGACCAACTGTAGGCTCGTCGAGGATGAGTACCGGCGGATTGCCGATAAGTGCCTGCGCAAGGCCGACACGCTGCCTGTAACCTTTTGAAAGATGCTTGATGATTCTGTCTTCAACGTCAGTGATCTTTACGAGGTCACAGACATCTTTTATGTGCTTGCTTCTCGGAAGCTTGCATTTTTTTAAGTCATAAACGAAATTGAGATATCCCTTGACTGTCATATCAACGTAGATAGGCGGGATTTCAGGAAGATAGCCGATAAACGACTTTGCCTTCTTAGGATTTTCCATGATGTCAACGCCGTTGATGATAGCTTCACCTGAAGTCGAGGATATGTATCCTGTGATCATGTTCATGGTCGTGGACTTTCCGGCACCGTTAGGTCCGAGGAAGCCAAGGATCTCGCCGTCTTTTACTTCAAATGAAATATTGTTGACAGCTTTTTTGTCACCGTAGTGCTTGCATAAATTTTTTACTTCAATCACCTTGGTAGAACCTCCTTTAATTATATTTATAAATATATTTTAACATATATATAGCTCCGTCTACTAAAATAAACGGAGCATAAACACTTACGGTATAAATAATATCAGACATTTGTGATAATACAATGATAATTCCGAAAAAAAATTACCGCCGCGGATTTTTTTACAAAAGTGCCGATAAGAGTTGAAAAGCAATTGACTTTATATACATCTTTTTGTATAATATAATCAAAAGGAGGAATGAGTATGACGTTTACTAAACCAACTGATAAAGCGATAATAAACCGCATGGCCGAAAATTTTCTGAAAATGAAAAAACTGCGTTCCAGATACGGCACACTGTTCTTCATGAGCATTGTGATCCTCACAGTTCAGTGTATTTTCTTAATTGTCGGCGGCTTTAACGTTTACATGCTCGAAGGCATTGTGATGAACTTTCTTGTTTTTTATTTCGGAACGAAAAAGTTCGACAGTCCCGTCGCGCAGTATGTTCTTATGGCAGCAAACATAGTTGCCCTCGCCGCGTTCATTATCTGGCATCCGAAATCCGAACTGCTCATGCGTCTCGGTATCGTGCAGCATTTATATCTTGCACTGGAATCGTATCTTTTCCTGCGTATAGGCGCACAGAAAAAAGAGCTCTCCATGGAACTCGGTTATCCGTACTTTAATGAACTTGCTGCCTACCAGCAGGAGAAAAAGGAGTATGAGCCGGAGCAGAGACCGGCGGAATTTGCTCCGGAAGATCCGGTGTCACCGAAGGAGATAGCCGTTCCGAAAGAAGAAATGCCGTACAGAAGGCAGGATCCCGCTGCACTTTCAATGGATGACCTTGATGTAGACGCAGCGATCGCCGGACAGTCAGCACAGAAATACGAAAGCTGCTATAATGCCAGCGAACGCTTTTCCGAACAGTACATGCGGAAGCCGAAGATCGTTCCTGAAAAAACGGAATATGACAGAGATCTTTTATACAAAAACGCCGCAAGATTCAAGCGTTTCAGGCTTATACAGACCGGCATCTGGATAATCGATATTTTTTTGGCATACATCGCAATTACGGATATTTTTTCACTGTTAAGCGGAGATTTTATGGGCTTCTTTAAATTCTTCGATCTTTTCGGTGTCATAGTTGCCACCATTGTAACTGTCACATGTCTTGACAACAAAAACAACATCAAATGCGCACTTTATGCGTTCCTTGCAACGGGCGTTTTCCTTACTGTTGTTCTGCTCGATGTTTCATATCTGGCTTATTTCCTAATACTTGCACTGCAGATGCTTGTAACTTACAAGCTTTCCGATGAAGACAAATACCTCAGAGCACAGTTCGGCTATCCTTACTTCAAGGAAAATATGATACGCCTCCAGTACGCTGATAACAGCTATCATCCGGAACACGCTGTAAACTTCAGAAGCAGCGGTATGGATGAAATATAAAGGAAACGCTTATCTGTTCATAAATCAGTGCGAAGCCGTATTTATGTTTTGATCAGTGTTTTACTCAAATAAGATAATATCAAAAAAGCACGTCGTGAAGGCGTGCTTTTTTATAGTACGCCGCAGGCGTTCCGAGACACCTGCGGCGTTTATTTTACTCTTCTTCGCTCTGTGCGAACTGACTTGGATGACGTGTGAAGAAATCCACTCTTGGTTCGAGGAACTTAAGCTTGTGATCCTTACCGCCTGTGAAATCTGCGATGGTGTCGAAGATCCTATCCCAGCTCCAGAAACTTTCGTCGAGTCCGAGATATTCGAGGATCATTTCTGCGCCCTTCGGAGCCATCGGATGGAGGAGAACGGCTGCTGTTCTGATCATGTGGAATACGTTGATGAGAGTCTTTCTTCTGAGCTCGTCATCTTCCTTCCTGTCAGCATCGCCGAGGTTCTTTGCCATGTACTTGCTTGCTTTTCGAATGTATGTATCAAGAACGTATGTTGTCTGATGGAATTCAAAGCGGTACATAAAACGTTCGTAGTCGAGAACTGCCTTCTTTGCAGCTTCGAGAACGTCTGCATCAACTTCGCCCACCGGCATAACACCGTCGTAGTACTTCTGTGTTGTGTAGATGCATGTACGGATGATGCGGTTGAATACGTTTGAAAGGAGGAAGCCGTCCTTGAGAACCGGATCCGCCTCGTCTTCCTTTGCATCAGGATTGAAAGGCTTCGGCATGAAACTTACGCTTCTCTGACCGAGACTTAAACCGAGATAGTGCATTCTGAGCTGTTCAGCAGTGTAGTAGTTGAGGAGATCATCTGCCATAGGCGGCTTGATGGCACCGCTGCTGCTTGCCTTCTTGTCGAGGAAAAGGATGTGGTTGTTAGCCATGAGGATCGGAAGCTGAAGCTCGCCGTCATCCGGATCAGACTTAAGGCCGTCCTTGCCCTGCGCAGCAATAGCCATTGCCATTTCAGCAACGCCGTAGAAGTAGATGTTGTCGGAACCGATGAACTGGTAAACCTGTGCATCCTTTGAACACCAGAACTTCTTCCAGTCCTCTCTGTCCTTTCCGATCGATTCAAGATAAGTTTCAGTAAATGAGATCGGAGCCCAGAGTGATTCAGGCCATACCCAGATGGTAAGATCCTTTTCACCTTCGAGAACAGGTGCAGGAACGCCCCACTCAATGTTACCCGTAAGTCTGAACGGAACAAGTGTCTTGCCTGTTCTGTATCTTACGCCGGCATCGGTAAGAACTCTGCACGCCTCGTCACAGTCGTGAAGCTTTTTGAACACGATAGTGAATGACGGCTTCTTCGGCTCTTCAAGATATTCATGCTCCGGCATGGAAGCCTTAAGGCTCTCGTACTGTTCAAGGAAATCCTTCTTGATGTAGATAACAGGAGGCTTTAAAAACTCGTCGATAGTCTTTACTACCAGCGGTCTTACGTTCCTCTGTCTCTTTATCTTTTCAACATATTCCTTAAGATGATCGTTGAATTCCGGAAGATTGAAGTACCAGTTCACAACATCCTTCATGATAGGTGTGTCACCGGTAAGTGTGCTCTT
>CADAPI010000123.1:0-9105 GCA_902789705.1 uncultured Ruminococcus sp. | reverse complement strand
GCCTTTTCAGACTGACATCCTTCAACAGGACATTTACCGATTACCTGACGTCCGTTAAGGAACACTCCTGCCTTTTCGTCGAAGAACTGTCTTGTTGTTATCTTGGAAAGATGACCGTTCTCATAAAGCTTTCTTATTACCTTGTCAGATACCTCGTTGTGTATCTCAGCTGAACGGCCAAGGCCTGAAGCACCGAAAAGATTTGTACTGATCTCGTAGTCTTCGAGTGTCTTCTTCTGCTTCAGATGGTTTCTTTCAACGTAGTCCTTTATAGTGCCTTCAAATTCACCTGCTTCAACAAGCTTTCTGTAGCCCTCGGCGATAGGTGAACCGTAGCAGTCAGTACCGGAAACGAAGATAACGTTGTCCTTACCTATTCTGTCACGTAAAAATCTTGCAAAAACATCGGCAAATACGAACACACCGCCGATGTGTCCGAAATGGAGTGACTTGTTGCCGTAAGGCATACCGCCTGTTATAACGGCTCTTTTCGGGAATACCGGTCTCTCCTCAGCCTTTTTTCTGAATTCATTTGCTTTACTGTTATCGTTCTTTTTTTCGTTTTCCATTTGCTTTTTCCTCCGGCTTATCTGCCAAGAAATTCAGACGCCTTGTCGAGACGCTTCATGCAGCTGTCATTTCCGAGGATCTGCATGATAGTCCAGAGATCAGGTGTGTTCTTTCTGCCTGTAACGGCAACTCTGATGATCTCAGCTATGTGGCTGACATTTCCCTTGTACTTGTCTGGTTCAGCCTTGTATGCCTTCATGTCTGAAGCGTAGCCGAACTTGTCAGCAACTGCCTTGAGCTTGTTGAACCATGTCTGGTTGTCATCATTCGGATCATATGTATTCTTGAATTCAGCAATAATATCAGTCATGTTCTCGTACTTTTCGAACTCGTATTCAGGTGTAAATATATCATCGAAGAAGTAGCTAAGGAAATCAAACATCTGGCTGCAGTTGATGAAGTCCTTACGTCTTCTCTTCTGACCAACGCCCATGCAGAGATCCATGATGCGGCCCATCTTGTCCGGATCACCGAAGTAAACAGGAACTGATTCCGGCTTGTACTGCTTCATCCACTTAAGGAAGTACTCGTAAACTTCTTCGCGGTCCTTTGCTGAAATGATGTTCGAGCTTATGTCGTCGAGCTTCTGAAGGTCGAAGAGGATACCGGAAACGCCCATCTTGTTAAGTGAGAACTTGAATTCCTCAATCGGAACGCCAGGGTTCTTCTGGTACCATTCCTCGAAGTTTGAGTTGAGGATAGTAAGGAGATATACTCTTACTGCCTCCGGATGGTAACCGAGCTCTCTGTAGTAACCGAGTGAAAGTTCAGGGTCCTTTCTCTTGGAAAGCTTTCTCTTCTTTCCGTCCTCGATCTTCATGAGCTGTGCTGTGTGTGCATACTTCGGTCTTCTGAAGCCGAGTACATTAAAGAGCTCAACGTGGATCGGAACTGAAGGGAGCCATTCGCATCCGCGGATAACCGTAGTTGTTCTCATGAGATGATCGTCAACTGCGTGTGCAAAGTGGTAAGTCGGAATACCGTCAGACTTGAGTATTACAACGTCCATGATGTTTTCCGGAAGTGAAACCTCGCCCATGATCTCGTCCTTAAACTTAAAGGTATTTCCCGGTGTGCCCTGTGAACGGAGACGCATGCTGTACGGCTCGCCGTTCTTGATTCTTTCGGCAGCCTCTTCCATGCTTAAGTTACGGCACTTCGCATACTTTCCGTAGTAACCGATGTCGTTTACCTTTTCCTCGCTCTGTTCGTTTCTTATAGCATTGAGTTCTTCCTCACTGCAGAAGCAAGGGTAAGCAAGACCGCGCTTTACAAGATCCTTAACGTATGTCTGATAGATCTCGGCACGCTGTCTCTGATAGAAAGGTCCGTAGTTTACCTTTCCTGCCTGTCTGTCAACTTCAGCGCCTTCGTCAAAATTTATATTGAAATAATCGAGTGATGTGATAACAGATTCGACGGCACCTTCAACCTTACGCTTGTTGTCAGTGTCTTCGATACGGAGATAGAAAACGCCGCCGCTTCTGTGTGCGAGACGTTCACCTGCCATGGCACTGTAAAGATTTCCGAGATGGATAAATCCTGTCGGGCTTGGTCCTATACGTGTTACCTCAGCCTTGTCAGGAAGATCACGTGCAGGATATTTTTCCTCGTAGTAGTCAGGTGTGTTCTTTATATCCGGAAACAAAAGCTCCGCAAACTCTTCATTTGTCATTTATATTCCTCCTAATACTAATCTCTGAACAATCGGGGCATTTAAAGCCCACCTCATACAAAACCTACGTATCGCAGGGTAAGGGGGCGCAGCCTTCTCCTCTCTCCCCCTCCCTCAGGGAGGGGGCAGGGGGTGGGGATCATTTCCCCAGACGTTTATTAATATCCGTTTTTATCTGATTTTTCAGCGCATCAAGAGAGTCAAACTTTCTCTCCGGGCGCAGAAAATCAGAAAAGCTCACTTCCAGCGTCTTACCGTAAAGATCGCCGGAAAATCCGAGTATATGTGTCTCGGCAAGAGGCTTGCATTCCTTCTCAACAGTAGGCTTCACTCCGATATTGGTGATACCGTCATACTGTTTCCCGTCAATAACCACACTCGTCGCATAGACACCGTATGCCGGTATGAGCTGTCCTTCTTCGAAGGACTGGTTTATGGTTGGAAAATCGATAGTTCTTCCTATATGGTTACCGTCTTCGACGGATCGTTTTATTTTATAGCTGTAGCCGAGAAGCGCATTCGCCTTTTTAACGTCGCCTTCCGAAAGAAGCTCCCTAATGCGTGATGAGGAAACCACATTTCCGTCCACCACAACAGGATCAACGGTACTTACTTCAAACCCGTACTTCGCACCGTATTTTCTGAGTGAGTCAACGTTTCCGGCTGCACCGCGGCCAAATCTGAAATCAGGTCCGCACACTACCTTTACGGCATTCATTCTGCCGGCAAGCACGACCTTTACAAATTCCTCAGCCTCGTAATTTCTGAGCTCGGAAAAATCGGCACAGCAAATATTCTTTATTCCCGCCTGCCTTATCATGTCGAGCTTCAGGCTGTTGGGAACAACGTACCTGTAGCTTTTTCCGTGCTTGTCACTGAGACTTTCGGAATCAAATGTAAACACGGCTGCTTCCGCGCCGTGTTCATCAAAGCTTTCTGCCCTTTCAAAAACCGCTCTGTGGCCTATGTGTACGCCGTCAAACATACCCAGAGCCACGGCTGTCTTTTTTCCGGAAAAATCTTTTATGTCCAATAAAAAACTCCTCTTTCTTAAGGGAAATACTGATCAAACCGGAAATACGTCTTCGCCGTATTTCCGGACAGGAAGACTGCGGGACTGAAGCCCCGTGCCCCATGCTGATCTATGAATAAATCAGTGCTTCATCAGGCAAAGTTTTTGAATACTCTTAAACAGTCATCCTTTACAAATGCAAGACCGATAAATGTCTTTTCATCGGAAAAGACTCTGTACCGTACCGACTCGTCCTTCTGATTTACTCCGAGTTTTTTCGTGTACAGTTTAACGCCGTTTCTGTAAAGCTTTGTATCATTCGCATTAAGATATATCGCCGGCAGCTCCTCAAAAACACGCTCGACCGGAAGGAGCAGACTTTCCGCCTTTCCTTCGTCCGCGAGTTTCTGCACCTCGTCAAGCGTAACAGTTCCCGAAAGTTCAAAACCGTTTGAAACTGTACGGACAAGTGCGGTCATAATGCCGCCGCAGCCAAGCTTTATACCGATGTCGTGGATTATAGTTCTTATGTATGTTCCTTTTGAACATTCTATGTAAAACACGCCTTCCTTTGTTTCTTCGGAATATTCCTCAAGAACAAGTGAGAAGACTGTTATCTGTCTCGGTTCACGTTCAACTTCTATGCCCTGTCTTGCAAGTTCATAGAGCCTTTTACCGTTTACCGAAACTGCAGAGTACATAGGCGGTACCTGCATTATATCGCCCGTAAATTCAGGCAGAAGTTTTTCTATATCAGATGCCGTGCAGTTCACTTCGAAAGATTTCAGCACCGTACCGGATGAGTCCTGTGTATCGGTCTGTTCACCGAGCTTGAACGATGCACGGTAGGCCTTGCTGCTGTCCGGCATTATGTCGCAGGCTTTTGTTGCATTTCCCACGAAAACCGGAAGCACGCCTGTCGCCATAGGATCGAGCGTACCGGCATGGCCTATTTTCTTAGTTTTGAGTATACCGCGAAGCTTTGCCACCACGTCAAATGATGTAAAACCCTGCGGTTTGTTTATACAGAGTATGCCGTTCATTCCGCCGCCGCCGAACTTCTGACAAACAGCTGAAACATTCACTTTTCCTGCCGAACGCATGGAAACCTTGTACTCACCCGGCTTCTTTTCCTTGATCGTAACTGCGACTTCAACGCCCTGTATCTGAAGCGGAAGGCCGGCAACTCCGTCGAATTCCTCTTCAGGCACACCAATGTTCTGACGCAGTTCCTCAGTAACTGAAATTACTGCAATGCGTTCACCGCAGTACATGTTCATGTTACCGAGCAGATGCTGTTCAAGCTTTATTCTTGCGCGGCTCTTGATGTCGAACATCTCACGGTTGATGCGGGCAAAGTCAAAATCATATCCGCCGATAAGCTTTCCCGCAGTTTCGTGGGCTTCACGCGATGAATTGCTGAACTTAAAGCATCCGGTGTCAGTCGCAATGCCGGTGTAAAGGCATTTTGCTATCCTGTCATCGAGTTCAAGACCTAGTTCCTCAAAAAGGCGGAACAGCACCTCGCAGGCAGCTGAAGCTTTTGCGTTCAGAAGCGTATTCTTTGCATACATGATATTTGAAACATGGTGGTCGATGCAAAGATCCACTCTGTCTGCGTAAACATCTTTAAGATCACCGAGAAGTTTCGGATCGGCTATGTCCACAGCAATTACGCTGTCCGGTTCGAAGCTTTCCGGCTCCTCATAGCCCTCACTTAAGAACTCATATCTTGCCGGAAGCCCGTCCGGCATGATCACCGCTGCTTTTTTGTTCATCTTTTTAAGAGCAAAATACAGCGCAAATCCCGAACCCATGGTATCGCCGTCCGGACTCTGATGAGTGAGTATGTGAATGTTGTCACAGGCTTTTACGATCTCTGCCGCCTGTCTGTAATCTATCTGCATAATACACTTTCCTTTTCGGGTTTGTTTCCGGCACAGGAGTCGGGCCCGTGTCAGAAATCAGGGAGTTTCCGGGGCCGCGCCCCGTACTCCTTTAAACGGTTTACTTTTATTCGGCTTCGTCTTCCTTTGTGCTGTCACTGTGATCGAAGTTTTCGATTATCCTGTTGATCTCGCTTGAGCGTTCGATCGAATTGTCAGCAATGAATTTGAGTTCAGGGCTCTTGCGCATCTTAAGACGCGCAAAAAGCTCTCTTTTTATATATCCGGAAGCACTTGTGAGTCCCTTTACAGACTCCTTAGCCTTTTCAATGCCCTCAAAGCTTGATACATACACCTTGCAGTGTGAAAGATCGTTTGAAAGATCGACTCTTACTATCGTAAGAAACTCCGCAATTCTAGGATCCTTCAGCTCACGCATGATGGCAGTAAGTTCTCTTTTTATATCTTCTCCAAGTCGTCCTGCTTTAAAACTCGCCATTATTAAAGCCTCCTTTATATTATGCTCTCCGGGTCATCCGTGTCAGAGAAGTTGTGAACCTCTCTCCGGAGAGCATGTATTCTCCATTTCTCTCCCTTCGGAGAGCATGTATTATTCTCCATCCCTCTCCCTTCGGAGAGCTGTATTCTCCATCTCCCCCCCTCCCTCCGGGAGGGGGGCAGGGGGGTGGGGATGATCAATCCTCTCTGTACTCTTCCATTATGAAGGCTTCGAAAATATCGCCTTCCTTGATGTCGTTGAATCGTTCAAGACCGATACCGCATTCAAATCCGGAAGCAACTTCCTTTGCGTCGTCCTTGAAACGCTTGAGGCTGTCGATCTTGTCTTCGGCAATAACAATACCGTCACGTACGACTCTGATCTCGCACTGTCTTGTTACCTTACCGTCAAGCACGTATGCACCGGCAATAGTACCAACGTTGGAGATCTTGTATACCTGTCTTACCTCGATACGTCCCATGAGGTTCTCACGGTACTTAGGAGCAAGCATACCCTTCATAGCTGTTTCGATCTCTTCGATTGCATCGTAGATGATCCTGTAGAGACGAATGTCGATGCCGTCCTTCTTTGCATTTTCTGCAATTACAGGGTCCGGTCTTACGTTGAATCCGATGATGATAGCGTTTGAAGCATTTGCAAGCATGAGGTCACCTTCAGTTACGGTACCTACACCGCCGTGGATAACTCTTACGCGTACTTCGTCATTTGAAAGCTTTTCAAGTGACTGTGTAACGGCTTCAACTGAACCCTGTACGTCAGCCTTGACGATGAGAGGGAGTTCCTTGATGTCGCCTTCAGCGATCTGGCTGAAGAGGTTGTCGAGTGTGACTTTCTGGTACGCTTTGAAGTGTTCTTCCTTGGCTTCGTGCTTTCTCTGTTCAACGAGTTCACGTGCAAGTCTTTCGTCTTCAACGGCGTTGAATGTGTCACCTGCACTTGGTACTTCAGCAAGACCTGTGATCTCAACAGGAACTGAAGGACCTGCAGACTTGACTTCCTTGCCCTTGTCGTTTGTCATAACTCTTACACGGCCGACAGATGTACCTGCGATGATGATGTCGCCCTGGTGAAGTGTACCGTTCTGTACGAGAAGTGTTGCGATAGGACCGCGGCCCTTGTCGAGTCTCGCTTCGATAACAGCACCCTTTGCAAGTCTGTTCGGATTAGCCTTGAGTTCACGGAATTCAGCAACGAGAAGTACGTTTTCGAGGAGTTCCTTGATACCTTCGCCTGTCTTGGCTGATACAGGTACGCAGATGATGTCGCCGCCCCATTCTTCGATAACGAGGCCGTGTTCTGTGAGTTCCTGCTTAACCTTGTCAGGGTTTGCGCCTTCCTTGTCCATCTTGTTGATAGCAACGATGATGGAAACGCCTGCAGCCTTTGCGTGGTTGATAGCTTCAACTGTCTGCGGCATGATACCGTCATCGGCAGCAACAACGAGAATTGCGATATCTGTTACAGATGCACCTCTTGCACGCATTGCTGTAAATGCTTCGTGGCCAGGTGTATCAAGGAATGTGATATGCTTTTCGCCTACACGAACCTTGTAAGCACCGATGTGCTGTGTGATACCGCCGGCTTCCGTATCAGTTACGTGTGCCTTTCTGATGTTGTCGAGAAGTGAAGTTTTACCGTGGTCAACGTGACCCATTACAACAACGACAGGATCTCTTTCGACCATATCCTCTTCTGAGTCGTTGTCATCGATAAGTCTTTCCTCGATAGTAACGATAACTTCCTTTTCAACCTTTGCGCCGAGTTCCTCAGCGATGAGTGAAGCTGTATCGAAGTCGATCTCTTCATTTATTGAAGCCATAACACCGAGGCCCATGAGCTTCTTGATTACTTCAGAAACTGTTACCTTGAGTCGTGAAGCGAGTTCGCTTACAACGATACTGTCCGGAATGAGGACCTTGAGCTGCTGCTTTCTTGCTCTTTCGAGTTCAAGACGGCGAAGCTTTTCAGTTTCAGTTTCCT
The DNA here is from genome assembly GCA_902789705.1 of uncultured Ruminococcus sp. Classification (GTDB taxonomy): domain Bacteria; phylum Bacillota; class Clostridia; order Oscillospirales; family Ruminococcaceae; genus HUN007. The sequence continues at coordinate 1,462 of CADAPI010000123.1, read as the reverse complement.
TCTTTGAAAGATGCTTGTTCTTCTGAGCAGACTTCTGGTTGATCTTCTGCTTCTTTGTATAGTTGTCCTTGCTGTGGCTCTTCGGAGCTATCTGTTCGTATCTTTCGTTGTACTTGTCGAGTTCAACATAGCTTCCGCGTGTGTCAACTGTTCTTACAGACTTTTCAGGAACAGAGGATGCCATATTTGCATTGAGACTTGTCTTTTCTCCGCGCTGGTTTGATCCGCTCTTTTCTTCCGGCTTGCGTACCGGCTTCGGCTGCTTCTGCTGAAGCGGTCTTGAAAAGTCCTTCTGCTTTTTAGGCTGCTGCTTTGGTGATTCAGTATCTGGTATGCTGTTATTCTTTTGATTCATATTCTCTACCGATTCCTTCTTATCATCAGCTTTGCTTTCTTCCTTAACTGGTTTAACCGTTTCTTCAGTTTTCTTTTCAGTCTTCTCCGCCTTTACAGGTTTTTCAGCCGGCTTTTCTGCCTGCTTCGGAGCAGCCTTTTCGACCGGCTTCTCTGCCTGCTTTTCAGCTGGTTTTTCTGCAGTCTTTTCTGCAGGTTTTTCCTGAGTCTTTGGCTTCTTGTTCTCAGGCTTTTTATTCTCGGCAGGAGCACTCTTTTCTTCTTTCTTTTCAGGTGCTTTTGCTTCCTGCCTGTGATTTCTCTGGTCAAAGTAGGCATCCAGACTGGCTACCTGATTCTCCTGTGTGAAATGTTCAAGAACTAAGTTTATTTCCTCTTCTGTGAGAGTTGATGAAGGCTTCTTCTTAGCTTCGGAAAACTCTCCCATAAGTTCTGCTACATCATTTCCTGATACACCGAGATCCTTTGCCAGATCGCTTATCTTGATTTTTTTTAACATTCTATAAGATACCTCCTGATTTTATATGATCGCTTATCTTGATTTTTTTTAACATTCTATAAGATACCTCCTGATTTTATATATTTTCAGACGTTATTTTCCTCACGTGCCTGTTCTGCGTATTCCCTTAGTTTACGGGCGAATCCCGCATCGCATACTGCCATAACGCCTGCCTTGCGTCCGATACTGTTTCCTATGTCCTCCATGGTAAAAGGAAGTTCCACTAACGGTACTTCACCGTGGCTTTTACACATGAAAGCTGTTTCCTTGAGAGTTTTCGGGGAAACGTCTGACGTCACCATAACGCAGGCTGCTTTTCCTCCGGTAACTGATTCCTTTGAAACATCGAAACCCTTTGCGAGGCTGCCGGACTTTGCACACATGGTGAAAAGATTAAAGAATTTTTCCCTGTAGTTCATCTTCAAACTCCTTAAACAGCTCGTCGCTTATCTCGCATCCGAAGGATCTTGCTATGCGTCCGGACTTTCTCGCCTTCGCGAGACATTCCTTATCGGGACAGATGTACGCCCCTCTTCCGTTAAGACGGCCTGTAAAGTCAAGCTTTACTTCGTTTTCAGCAGTCCTTACTATTCTGATAAGTTCTTTCTT
>CADAPI010000122.1 GCA_902789705.1 uncultured Ruminococcus sp. | reverse complement strand
AAACCGGAAATCCGGATTCGCCCCGGAACCCCGCGCTTATTTTTTTTTTTTTTTGCGTTTACATAATTCTGTGAAGCTATAATTCGTTATATTAAGTTTACAATAAAAATGACGGTTTGTCAACAGAATTTGTGCTTTTTGCATATCAAATCTGAAAGACTGGTAATCTGATGATTTTTCTCAAAGAACACACTACTTTTCCAATAGTATATACAAAAAGATCTTCAGAATCTTTGCATACAAATTTACAGAAAAACGGCAGGATGTACAGTCTGGTACTGCACATCCTGCCGTAATAAGGGGATATACTTTTAAGGAATTATCTTGTTGCGTGGAATGTTCTTGAAATTACGTCAAGCTGCTGTTCCCTTGTAAGATCAACGAACTTGACTGCGTAGCCTGATACACGGATCGTGAAGTTAGCGTATTCAGGATTTGTCGGATCCTCCATGATCTTTTCGAGATATTCCCTGCCGAATACGTTCACGTTGAGGTGGTGAGCACCCTGTGAGAAGTAACCGTCAAGAACGTGTACAAGGTTATTTATGCGTTCTTCTTCAGTCTTTCCTATTGCATCAGGATTGATGCTCTGTGTATTTGAAATTCCGTCAAGTGCCCATTCATAAGGGATCTTGGCTGTTGAATTGAGTGATGCGATAAGTCCGTTCTGTTCAGCACCGTAGCTTGGATTTGCGCCTGGTGAGAATGGTTCGCCGGCCTTGCGTCCGTCAGGAAGAGCACCTGTAGCACGTCCGTAAACCACGTTTGATGTGATTGTAAGGATAGATGTTGTTGGCTCGGAATTGCGGTATGTGTGTCTCTTCTTTATCTTTGCAAGGAAAGTCTTGAGGAGATCAACGCCGATCTGGTCTGCACGGTCATCATCGTTTCCGTACTTAGGGAAATCTCCCTCAACTTCGTAGTCAAGAGCGATGTTCTTTGCCACATCGACAACGTTGCCCTGCTTGTCCTTCACTTCTACATCGCCGCGGATAACCTTTACCTTAGCGTACTTGATAGCTGAAAGCGAGTCGATTACGTGTGAGAATCCTGCGATACCGGTTGCAAATGTACGTCTTACATCTGTGTCGATAAGAGCCATTTCAGCTGCTTCGTAGTAGTACTTGTCGTGCATGTAGTGGATGAGGTTCAGTGTGTTTACATAGATACCTGCGAGCCATTCAAGCATTACGTCGTACTTCTTCATAACTTCATCGTAGTCAAGATATTCGGAAGTGATCGGCTGATATGCCGGAGCGATCTGCTTGCCGAGCTTTTCATCGATACCGCCGTTGATAGCGTAGAGGAGAGCCTTTGCGAGATTTGCACGGGCACCGAAGAACTGGATCTCCTTGCCTGTCTGTGTAGCAGATACGCAGCAGCAGATCGAGTAGTCATCGCCCCATACCGGCTTCATAACGTCATCGTTCTCGTACTGGATAGAACTTGTCTTTACTGAGATGTATGAAGCGTACTTTTTGAAGTTTTCAGGAAGATCCTTTGAGTAGAGAACTGTGAGGTTCGGCTCAGGTGAAGGTCCCATGTTTTCGAGTGTGTGGAGAAAACGGAAGTCGTTCTTTGTTACCATGTGACGGCCGTCAACTCCGATGCCGCCTACTTCAAGTGTTGCCCATACCGGGTCGCCTGAGAAGAGGTCGTTGTATGAAGGGATTCTTGCGAACTTGACCATTCTGAACTTCATTACCATGTGGTCGATAAGTTCCTGAGCTTCCTTTTCAGTGATCGTTCCTGCCTTAAGGTCACGCTGGATGTAGATGTCGAGGAATGTTGAGATACGTCCCACAGACATTGCTGCACCGTTCTGTGTCTTGATTGCTGCCAGATATCCGAAGTAGAGCCACTGAACAGCTTCCTTCGCGTTCTTAGCAGGTCCAGAAATATCGTATCCGTAGATCTCAGCCATCTTCTTCATGCCCTGGAGAGCCTTGATCTGGTCTGAGAGTTCTTCACGCTGACGGATAACGTCATCAGTCATTGTTCCGTCGCCGCAGTTTGCCTTGTCGTATTCCTTTTCCCTGATGAGGAAGTCGATACCGTAAAGAGCAACTCTTCTGTAGTCGCCGACTATACGTCCGCGTCCGTATGTATCCGGAAGACCTGTAACTATGTGACTGTTTCTTGCTGCCCTGATCTCAGGTGTGTATGCATCGAACACGCCCTGGTTATGTGTCTTGTGGTATTCGTTGAAGATCTGGTCGAACTTAGGATTTACCTTGTAGCCATAGCTTTCAGCAGCCTGTTCAGCCATCTTGATACCGCCGTACGGCATGAATGCTCTCTTTAACGGCTTGTCTGTCTGAAGACCTACGATCTGTTCAAGATCCTTCATTGACTCGTCGATATATCCCGGACCGTATGCTGTAAGGCTTGTTACGACCTCAGTTTCGCAGTCGAGGACACCGCCCTTTTTTCTTGCTTCGATCTGTAAAGCGCTGAGCTTGTTCCAGAGCTTTTCAGTAGCTTCTGTCGGTCCTTCGAGGAAGGATGCATCGCCGTCGTAAGGTGTGTAGTTGTTCTGGATGAAGTCTCTTACGTTGATCTCCTCTTTCCAGAGACGACCCTTGAATCCGTTCCACTGTTCAAATTTTTTCATAGCAGTTACCCCCTGTTTAAGATTGAATAATTTATTATCATTTCTGATGTTTGACTTATTTGATAAGAGGTTTTTTGTTTTCTCTTATCTTCTGTCATTATAATATCATAACCGGAAATAAAGTTCTGTGACTTAGTCATATTAGTGAAAAATATTTTTTATTTTTTTAAGAAACACTGATTTAACCGCAGATCCGGCTTTGCCGGATCTGCGGAGAGGGGGAAAACGGGGCTTCGCCCCGTACCCCTCACGCTGATACAAAATAAATCAGCGCTTTTTTCATTGTTTTCAATTGATTATGGCAGGTAAAAATGATATAATTACAATAATAAAAACTGATACATATGAAAAGAGGTTCGGTCAATGGAAGAGATATTAACCAAGCTTCCCTTCTGGGATAAGCTCACAAAGCCGGAGCAGGATCTGGTTCTGTCATCGGCGGTCATTCAGAAATACGATGCAGGCCAGATGATACACACCTGTGACAAGCAGTGCGTCGGACTTGTATATGTAATAAGCGGAAATGTACGTCTTTACCTTCTCTCCGAAGAAGGCAGAGAGGTAACGCTCTTCCATGTGCTTGCAGGCGATACCTGCGTGATCTCCGCTTCATGTGTAATGGAACAGATAAGCTTCCACAACGAACTTTCCGCTGCAGAAAAAACTGAGATACTTATTATTCCGGCAGCTGTCTTCGGAAGAATAATAAAGGACAACATATACGTCCGCTGTCATATGTACGAGCAGACATCAAAGGCTCTTTCCGACTCCATGTGGGTCATCCAGCAGATAATCTTCAAAAGCATCGACAGCCGTGTTGCCTCCTTCCTGCTTGAAGAATCTGACCGCACCGGATCGGATACGCTGAACATCACACAGGAGACGATTGCAACAGAGATAAATACCGCCCGCGAGGTAGTTGCACGTATGCTCAAACGCTTTGCCACGGAAGGATACATTCAGAACCAGCGCGGAAAGATCATAATCACTGACGCCGATGCACTTGAAGATATCGCTGGCTGATGTAAGGATTCTTCTGCGGGCACGCGCAACAGTGCATCTTTTCATAAAAAAAGATCCGTCGGCCGTTTTGCCGGGATCATATTACGAGGATAAATATATGAATGAATTTATGAGAATGGCGGTTGAGGAAGCCGAAAACGGAATACGTTCCGGACACGGCGGTCCCTTCGGCTGCGTTATAGTAAAAGACGGAAAGGTAATAGGCCGCGGTCACAACGAAGTTATAAAGTGCAAAGACCCGACCTGCCACGGTGAAATGATGGCCATAAGAACTGCAAGCAAAGCTCTGGGCACATTTGACTTAAACGGATGCGAACTCTACACAACGGCAGAACCATGTCCGATGTGTTTCGGAGCTATCCGCTGGGCAAACATAAAAAAAGTATACTACGGCTGCAATATCGCAGATACGGATTCCATCGGTTTCCGTGACCGGGAGTTTTACCTCTCCCCTGCAGATATATGTGAGGAACTCGATCGAAAAGAATGTCTTGAACTTTTCGAGGAATACCGGAACCTCGAAGGCAAAACCAATTATTAAGGAAAAGCTGATTTATTCATAAATCAGCGTGGGGGTCAGGGGCGAAGCCCCGCAAATCCCACCTCTGGAAATCCGGCCAAGCCGGATTTCCGGTTTAATCAGTGTTTCCTTAAAATAAAAGAACTTCAAACAGGGAGGTAAACAATGAAAGAATTCTTTATAGACAGCGACGGCATCCGTCTTCACGCAAAACTCGATCGTCCTGAAGGTGCGGACAAGGGGCCGCTCTGCATACTTGTACACGGATTTACCGGACATATGGAAGAAGAACATATAATCGCAGCAGAAAAAGCCCTTCTTGATTCCGGCATTTCCGTACTCCGTGCCGAGATGTACGGTCACGGCAGCAGTGACGGCAAATTCAGGGATCACACCCTTTTCAAATGGGTAACAAATGCCCTTTCAGTGGTCGCGTATGCCAAAAAACTTGATTTTGTTACTGACCTGTACATGTGCGGACATTCACAGGGTGGACTTTTAACAATGCTCATAGGCGGCATGTGTCCCGATGATCTCAAAGCCATCCTCCCGCTCTCCCCTGCCTGGGTAATCCCGGAAAATGCACGAAGCGGCTCCATGCTCGGAACCTCATTTGATCCTGAACACATTCCGGAAAGCATATTCGTAAACGGACGTGAACTCTCAGGTGACTACATCCGCGTCGCACAGATGATACATCCCGAAGACGCCATAGCAAAGTACAAGGGTAAAGTATTTATCGTCCACGGCGACAGCGACGAGACTGTTCCGTTCTCCTGCGCAGAAAAAGCCGCCGGTCTTTACGCCGACGCAGTCCTTGTCCCGATACCGGGCGCTGATCACTGCTTTACCGGTCAGACTGACGAATTGGCAGAGGCTGTACGCGGATTTTTCGGCAGATAATCAACGTCAATCAATTCTGCATTTTATTGTTACATTCATTATTTGTAAAAAAGGCTGGCACCTCATTTCCGAAGTGCCAGCCTTTTTTTATACTGATTTACCCGCAGATCCGGCTTCGCCGGATCTGCAAATAAGAGGAAAAGCGGGGCTCCGCCCCGTATCTCCTGCGCTGATCAAAAATTAATCAGCGCTTCTTTTTTATAAAACGACCTGATTCTTGCCGTTGCTTTTACCGAAATAAAGTTTTTCGTCAGCTTTTGAGATCCAGGCATCATTGTTCATGTTACTGTCATATCCTGAAACACCGATCGTTACTGTTATGCTGAGTGTTCTGTTTTCATAACTGAAAGTCCGGTCAGCGATCTTTTTCCGCAGTGTTTCGAGCTGTTCTGTACCGCATCCGTGTTTTTCGCAGAGAATGATAAATTCCTCACCGCCCCAGCGGCAAACCGTACAGTCTTTGCAGGTCTGCCTTGCTGTTTCTGCTACTTCATGCAGAATGTAGTCACCGCAGTTGTGTCCGTAAGTATCATTTACTGATTTGAAATTGTCAATGTCGAGCATTGCTATCCAGCTGTCTTCAGTCTTTTCATTTTCACTGTTATCCAGTATGGAAAGAAGATAATGTCTGTTGTAAAGCCCTGTAAGATTATCTACAAGAGCCATTTTTTCAAGCATTTCCTCTGACTTGATAGCCGTGCGGTGGAAAAGACAGATGTAAATGATAACAATGGCGAATGTGGCAACGGAGTTAAAAACGATAAGTATCCTGTGCGCGATCTCCGGAATTTCGTAAAGCGGATCTGAATTCGCCGCATAGATGTAAACTCCTGTATAGCACAGAACATGAATGACTATAAGGAGTGCAAACGGAAGTTCCTTATGAAGAACTCTGTTGTGCATGTAGCCGTTGTAGCTTGTACATGCAAGCATTCCGAGAGCATACAGCTGAAAGCAGTTATTGGTTCCGGTACATATCACCCCTGTAACCATAAATCCAAGTATAACCGTATAAATTATAACACTGGATACGAGATAGTGCTTATTGATGATAAAATACATGTTGGTGGTGTTAAGCACCAGCTTGAAGTATATGACATATCTCATAAGCGGCATATCATAAAGGATACCGAAAATCAGAAAAAACACATCGGTAGCCAGTAAGAATCCCCCGAAAAACAAAGTCAGGTACTTCAGTATTTTTTTATTCTGGTTAAAATCAGTCATATGATAATCAATCCCCGTTGAAAAATCTTTAAGGAAACACTGATTAAATCGGAAATCCGATTAAATCGGAAATCCGGCTTCGCCGGATTTCCGGAGGTGGGATTTGCGGGGCTTCGCCCCGGACCCCACGCTGATTTATGAATAAATCAGCGTTTCCTTAATAATCCCCTGTCGAATCAGTGTTTATTCAGACACTGAACTTATTATATTACAAGTATAACATTTTTCAATAAAATAATCAATAAAAACCGAGCAGATTTTATAAAAACTTCGGCTGACATAGATGTATTAACATATAGTACTTTAAATGATATATGCACAATCGTATTATTCGTCATTGTTTGTTTAAAAAAACTGTGCTATAATCACAGTGTATGAGATGTGTATTTATCACATGACGGTAAATACACATATGGGAGCGTATATAAAGTTAAACACTCAATGACAGGAGGATACGAATGAAAAAAATCGTAAAAAGTACAGGTGCTGTACTTACTGCTGTGGCTCTGTTTATCTGCCAGCTGTTTGTCATGCCGGTCAGAGCTGCAGGAGGAACCGACCTTTATGTTGGTTATCCTTCAAAGCAGAATAATTTCAGCACTGTTCAGCAGGCCGTGGACAAGGCCGCCGGAATAAAACCGGGAAGTGAATCAGACCGTGTTACCATCCACATTGCACCGGGAACGTACCGTGAACAGGTCATAGTCCAGACACCGTACATTTCCTTTGTAAATGACGAACCTTCAAAGGACGTAGTACTCACCTGGTATTACGGCATCGGCTATAAATACTACAGCGTAGGCCAAAGCGGATACTACGACGCAAACTCAGCAAAACAGAAGAGCACCAAGAATACTCCTTCCTACCGCTGGGGCGCAACCGTTCAGCTTCGTCCATCAGCGTCGTACTTCAAGGCCAAGGACATAACATTTGAAAATTCATTCAACAGATACATCACCGAAGAAGAAATACGTGACGGTGTTGAGCTCACACATGATACATCAGTCACTAACATCTCTCAGGTACGTACCTCATCCACTGATGCGCGTTCAAAAGCATCTACCGAAAGAGCAGCCGCACTTTCAGCAGATACTGCATATGCGGAATTCTTAAACTGCCGTTTCCTTTCCAGTCAGGACACACTTTATACAGGAAGCAGACCGCAGTACTACAAAAACTGTCACATTGAAGGCAACACAGACTATATCTTCGGCGATTCATCGGCTGTGTTTGATCAGTGTGAACTCTGTTTCTACGGATACAGCGACAAGGGATATTCGGGATATATAACCGCTGAAAGAGATGAAGGAAACGATGACACCGGTTATCTTTTCTGGAACTGCAGAGTAACTGCAAATTCATCACTGAAACAGACCGCAGGATATCTCGGCAGACCATGGCGCGACTCTGCAAAGGTAATGTTCCTTAACACTGTACTTGACAACGGAAACCTTATTCTTCCTGCAGGCTGGACAAAAATGTCCGGAGTGGAACCTGAGACCGTAGCCGGATTCAAGGAATACGGAACAAAGCTTGCAAACGGTTCAGGCGTTGACCTTTCACAGCGTAAGGGACACACACTTTCCGCATCAGACGCTTCTACAGTAAAACCTGTAAACTACGTGAAGGGCTGGACTCCTTCGTTTATGAACTCATCCGGTCAGTCAGGAAACACACCTTCGGAAAGCACACCTCAGAGCGGCAGCACGCAGAATGCGAGTGACGCCGTAACACTCTGCGGCGGCTGGTTCGAAACAGCTTTTGCCGAATGGGATCAGAGCAAACTCGGAAACGGTATCAAGGTATCATACAAGGAATCATCGGCCTCATCATACACACAGGCAGATTCACAGCTTATAAGAGGAAACCGTGTTGATATACCGGGACTTAAAGGCGGCGTTTCCTACGATGTACTTATCGAGGGTTCATCAGGGAAAGCATCATTCAGCGTAACTCCGATGAGCCACGACAGAAGCGGCTACGCACACTGGAACTACTCATCAGGTGTAGGTGCATACAACAACGACGGAACGCTTAAGTCAGGAGTTACTGTTATCTACGTAAATAACTCAAACAAAGATACAGTCACATACAACGGCAAGACCGGACTCTACAATATTTTCTACAGTGCAAAGCCTGAAAATGTCGTATTCAGATTTATCGGCACTATCGGCGTACCTTCCGGAGCAAAGGCAAATGACGGAAAGCAGAATGACGGTTCCTCAATGCTCTATCTCCAGCACGCCAAAAACGTAACTATTGAAGGTATCGGATATGATACAGCACTTGACAAGTGGGGCTTTGAAATGAAGAGATGTTCTTCATGCGAAGTAAGGAACCTCTGGCTCGGAAAATATCCTGACGACGGTATTTCCATGACCGGCGACTCATCAGACAAGTCAAATCACATGTGGATACACAACAACACTCTCGAATCCGGATACAATGCATTTGCCGGAAACGGAACAGTTGACAGCGACAAGGCTGAAGGTGACGGATCAGCTGATATCAAGTGGTCCGAATATGTAACGCTCTCGTACAACCAGTTCGTAAAATGCCACAAGACATCGCTGGTAGGCGGCGGTGAGACCCATATGCAGGATTACATAACCTATCACCACAACTGGTTCAATTCAACAGCATCACGCAATCCGCGTGTAAGGAACGCACATGTTCATTCATACAACAATTATTTCTACGGTAATACAGAATACGGCATCGGTGCTTCGTATAACTCGAAGGTATTTTCCGAAAGCAACTACTATGAAAATGTAAACCTCCCGCTCGACGCTGTAAACATGGGAAAGGATGCATATTCCGGAACTATCAAGTCATTTAACGACAAGTTTGACGGCTGTAAAATGGGAAGCGGACTTGCTTACAAGATCGTTTCATCACGCAGTGAAAATGCATCGATAGCAAATCTTAAATCTGGCGGAGCAGCCTACGACAACTTCGACTTAAAAATGTACAGTTACTCCCCTTCCACACCTGACAAAGCAAGAGATGACGTAAAGAACTATTCAGGCAGAATGCAGCACAAGGCATACGGAAAGACTGAAGCGACAGTAACACCGGGCACTCCTTCAGAACCTTACGAACCTTCAGAACCGGCTGGCGGCGAACTCATAAAGAGCCTTACTGTAAAGGACGCAGCAAATCTTACTGTATGGTCCGTACAGAAGGATCTTAAGGAAGGTGCTGCAGTATTCGGAGACAGAACATTTACTATAGCTTCCGTTCCTGATGAGATCAGAGGATGCGAATACATCCGTACAGCCTGCGATTCAAAGAAATACACAGAAGACGAAGCTGTTTTCACTGCAGGTGCTGATATTACCGTTTATCTCGGACTCGATTCAAGAATAAGCGAACCTTCATGGCTCTCATCATGGGAAAAGACATCGCTCATGATCACTGACAACGGTGACCCGGTCGTAAACTACATTATCTACAAACGCGAATGCAAAAAAGACGACGTGATCACTCTCGGAGCAGTAAACTTCTCAAACTGCGTAAACTACATAGTCGCAGCAAAGGAATCCGCACCAGCTGCCATAAAGGGCAATGTCAATGCCGACGATTCATTCAACGCATCTGACGTTCTCATGATGCAGAAATATTTCCTCGGCACAGGAGATCTGACAGACTCATCTGCTGCCGACCTTAACGAAGACGGAAAAATCACAATCATTGACTTCTGCCTTATCAAGGAAATGCTGGTTTCTAAATAATAAAGAAAAGGTCCCTGCACGCAATGTGCCGGGACCTTTTTAACTGTGCCGGTTGTCAGTATTTTATCTGAAAATTAAATTTTCTTGACATGTATAAAGCTAATTGCTATAATAATTTCATACATACCGATGAAACAGGCTCTATGCTCGTTCCGGGAAAACTGAAATCGCTTGAATATCTGAGCTTATCAGTAAAAAATGAATCACCATAATAATCGAAAAGGCGGTACATGTATGATACGTAAAATATTAAAAATTACTCTTACAGTTCTCATCTCCTTAATTCTTCTTATCACTGCGTTCCTGCTTATAGTATCGCACAATCCATCGTTTTACCGTATGGTTTATCCCGGAATAGATGACACTATGACTGATTATCCGCTCACAGATGTAAGTGTACCTGCTGATTTTGTCACACGTACTGCTCACGGCATTAACATAAGAGCTCCAAAAGAACACATTAACAATCCTAAACTCCCCGGCACAGGCGGCAGTACTCCGTTCAAAAGCGATACGCTTACCGTCTTTGTTCAGTCGTTAAGCGAAGATTACAAATTTTCATCAGATATAAAGGAACCGTTCAGCGATAAGGATTATGAACATTATTTCAAAAATTTAGGTATAGAAAAGCCTGACAATATGATAGACAAGATAGTTTATATCCGTGATAAATTCAACGCTGAGTGCTGCCGGAACCTGCACTTAAAGGATCTGCTGATATTCAATTATGAGGCATACGGCAAAAAGACCGTCATAAATATGGAGACTCCTTATTACTATCACGGCAGTAATTTCGACGGTCTGATCTGCGAAATACCTGCAAAAAGAAAGATGACAAATGTGGTTATATGCAATCCTGAGCTTCGCTATCACGTGACCATTACTATTATATGTAATGATACAGAACTCACAAACCAGATCATCGCAGGTCTTGATCCTTCACCGTTCCTTGCCGGAGATGTTTTATAAAATACGTGAAAAAGTATTGACACATGAAAAGAATTATGATAATCTGTAATTAAAGGGATATTTAAATGGGATATACACGATCGGGGATTATAAAGATTTATATTTATTCGCATAACAGCCAGAGAATCATTTCCTGATCCTTTGGCTTTTTTTATATGATATGGGAGCAGAATACGTTATGAAAAAGACTTTTGTTATTACCGCTAACGTGTTCATTATGACAGTAATGCTGATCTTTGTTGTTCTGTACTCAAACCTTCAGAGCAGACAGACGGCACGGATACAGGTAGAACATTTTGAAAACACCACGATTTCCATGGAGCGTGTCACCGAGAATTATCTGGAGGGAGAACAGCGCATCTGCGACGTGTGGGCAAGATATATCAACGGCCGTAATATGACTATTGAAGATGCCGTTTCATTCATACGCATATCTCACGTGCTTCCAAACGCTTCTGCACATATTGTGTACCTTGATACGCTGTCCGGACTGTCTACAAAAGCACGGACGGATGACTCCGGTGATTACACCGTTTCCTACAAGCGAATGGATCTTCTGAATGATTTAAGCTGGATATCGGACATCGGGGAATCCATTAATATTTCCCGTGCATATACCAATCCGGTAAACGGTGAACAGTCTCTGGCATTCTGCAATTATATTGACCTTCACGATCCGGAAACCGGAGATCTTAAGAAAGCAGTTCTGCTGCGTGTGCTTCCGGTCTCGGAGCTGGAGCAGAAATGGATCTTTCCGCAGGAGGAATACGAAAACGCTGAGCTTTCCATGATCGATGCAAACGGCAATTATATAATCAAGGATCATTCCTTCAAAAACTCCAATTTCTTTGAGTTTTACAGATCATACAACGCTGCCGGTCCTGCCGAATCAAAAGAACTCGTACAAAAGATCACTGCTTCCACCGGCTCTGTTTCCATGCGCAATTCCCGCGGCGATGAATGCATACTTGCATATACGCCGATCGACACGAAGGCAGGATGGGCACTTCTCAGCTTTCTGCCGGTAAAGGAACTGCATGTCAGAACTGAAAACTGGCTGCTCGTATGCATTGTTTCCGCAGGTCTTCTGATCCTGTTTTTATTCGATCTCGCAGTCATGCTCCGCTTCAATCAGAAACTTAAAGAGACGGCAAAGGAAGCTGCATCGGCAAGCAAGGCAAAAACTGATTTTCTATCGGCAATGTCTCATGACATCCGGACGCCGATGAACGCGATAACCGGTCTTACGGAGATAATGAAAAGAAATCCTGATGACGCGGGTGCCGTGAAGGAAAATCTCGAAAAAATCACACTGGCAAGCAATCATCTGCTCACACTGATCAATGATATACTTGACATTTCAAAAGTTGAAAGCGGAAAACTGAAACTCAGTCCGCAGACCTTCTCGGTTATCGAAACGGTCGAAAATCTTGAGAATATTCTGCAGCCGATGATAAAGGAAAAGAAAATAGACTTTGACATCACCTTAAGCAATATGGAAACCGAATATCTCTATGCAGATGCGCTCAGACTGAATCAGATTTTTATAAACATTCTTTCCAACGCTGTGAAATACACGGAATCAGGCGGACGCGTCACTGCTTCGGTGTATGAGGAAAAAAGTAAAAAGCCCGGATGCGTGCGGCTTACCTATAAAGTATCCGACACCGGTATAGGCATGACTCCGGAGTACATGGAAACCATGTATCAGCCGTTCACACGCCAGACTGACAGCCGCGTGAACAGCATTCAGGGAACCGGTCTCGGACTTGCCATCACAAAGCAGATGGTCGATCTGATGGAAGGAACAATCGACTGCACGAGCGCACCGGGAAAAGGAACGACATTTACAGTAATTCTTGACATTCCAGCCGCAGAACAGCAGAAAGAAAAAATGAAGTCTGAAAATGACGATTCTGATCTGCAGGGAATGAATATTCTTGTTGCCGAGGATTTTGACGTAAACTGGGAGATCATTTCGACTCTCCTCGGCATGTACGGTATCACGACTGAACGCGCTGAAAACGGTCGTGTATGCGTGGAAAAAATGAGATCGGCGGCAGAAGGAAGCTACGATCTTATCTTTATGGATATTCAGATGCCGGAGCTTAACGGTATCGAAGCTGCAAAGCAGATACGCACGCTAGATAACCGGTGGGCGTCGTCCATACCTATCATTGCCATGACGGCAGATGCGTTTTCGGAAAACGTCACCGAGTGTATGAACGCCGGTATGAACGGACATATATCAAAACCAGTGGATATTAACCTTGTCATAAAGGAAATTCGCAGAATCAAGGGGGAAAAACGGGGATGAAAAAACTGTCCTGCATAATTCTGAACATAGCAGTGATCATGTCAATGACCGCCTGCAACGGAAAAACAGATGACAGATCTGAAGAGGAATTTGATCCGCATCTTGACACAAAAACAAACTGCAGCATAACGGTAGCCGGAAGCTACGATAACTTTGAAGCACTCGAAGCGGAGTTTGACCGGTTCAATGAAATATATCCGGATGTACGCATGAGCTATTTAAAGCTCGATGACTACAACAACACAATAGGCATGGCGTTAAGCGGAAAAGAAGGACCCGACATTTTCTTCTCCTACGCCTGGATGATAGGAAACAGCAAATACGACACGGTGTTTTCTTCGGCAGAAGATCTTTCCAACCCGAAGCTGTCGCTTGATCTTGACTGCATACGCTCCGGTCTTGTAAACCATGATGCAGAGGGACGCGTGTTGATGGTACCGATCTTCTCGAGGACCTACGGTATGCTTGTGAACACTGATCTGTTTAAAAAAGAAGGTCTTGAAGTTCCTGACACATGGACGGAGCTGCTTGATGTATGCGGAAAATTCCGTGACAGGGGTTACGCAAGCCCTATGATGGGTTACAGCAACGACCCGTCAAGCTGTTTTATGAACACGGTTGCTTATCCGTGCTTTACAGCCACACTTGCATCAGACAAGGAAGCGCTTAAACTTGCAAACGACCTGTCCCCTGCTGCCGGTGAATACATGCGGCCTGCACTGAACACGGTTGAGCAGCTTATCGAAAACGGATGCATTGATCTGAGTGCATGTGATGAGATAGAAGACAACTACACCCAGGTTATACTGCGCTTTTTTGAAGGTGATGTTCCGATGATGATATGCACCGGTGATACCGTATCCGGTACAAGGAAACGTGAAAGCCAGTCGGAAGCATTCACAAAGGCTCCTTTTGAATACAGATTCTATCCGGTCCCGTGCACAGATGA
>CADAPI010000121.1 GCA_902789705.1 uncultured Ruminococcus sp. | reverse complement strand
TAAACGCTTGTATCGTGCCTACTGCCTCAAAGAATCGTTGCGGCTTCTTTTGAAACTGAAAGATCCGGACGAAGCCGAGGTCGAATTGAAACATTGGCTGTGGCGAGCTTCGCACAGCCGTATCCCTGCCGTGTATGAACTCTACAAGAAGATCAAACGGCACAAGGATCATATATTGAATGCCATACGCCTTGGGATGAGCAATGCCAGAATTGAAGCTACCAACAACAAGATCAAGCTTGTCATCCGCAAAGCATACGGCTTTCGCAATACCCAGAATCTGATCGATATGGTATACTTGGTTTGCTCAGATTTACGCATTCCACTTCCCAACCGAAAATCAACACCAGGATTGTGACGTGTTTATGGGCTTTTAGGCTAATTTTAACCCACCATCATGCCTGAAGAGCCATATTTCTTCAAAATAATTTTTTTCTTCATCAGTATTAAGTGCTGATAGGTAAATATATAACATCAGAAATTTCCCCTAAATTTATAAGATATTCATATTCTATCACAAATCAACAAAAAAAATCAATCACTCAAAAAAAAACGTCAAATTTGATAATATGTTGCTGGAGATTAAAGTTTTTTTAATATCAATGAATGAAAAAAACGTAAGATTCAGCTTATTATTCATGAATAAATCTTTCAGAATGGACATCATACTTGTCCATTCCTGTCCTATGGTTTCACGTTCATTCTGAGTATACTTTAATTATGGAGAACGAGTACAGCGTATGAAAAAAGCTGTACCGATCCCAAATACTATTCAAGGAGGTCATCAAAATGAAGATGACAAAGAACGGTGTTGCTGTTATCGGTATCGATCACGGCTACGGAAACATCAAGACTGCGAACACCATAACTCCCACAGGAGTTACCGCCTACAAAACGAAACCTGCTTTTGAGGGAAATATACTGTTCTATGACAACACCTACTATAAAATAGGTGACGTTCATAAGACATATATTCCCGATAAGTCCGAGGATATGGACAACTACATCTGCACTCTCTATGGTATAGCAAGAGAACTGAGCCGAGAGAACATCACAGAAGCAAATGTGCATATTTCCGCAGGACTTCCCCTTGCCTGGGTGAGAGAGCAGCGTGAGAGCTTCCGCAAGTATCTGCTGAAACATGAGTATGCGGAGTTCGATTTCAGGGACAAGCACTACAAGGTGCATATCGTTGGCTGTTCGGTATATCCGCAGGGTTACACCGCTGTTATAGACCGCCTGCATGAAATGAACGGAGTAAACCTCATAGCTGACATAGGTAATGGCACGATGAATGTTATGTACCTTAACAACAAGAGGGCAAACGAGAGCAAGTGCTGGACGGAAAAGCTGGGCGTGAATACTTGCGTGACTATGGTGAAAAACGCTGTAATGGACAAGTATCATGTGGTGCTTGATGATGTTATCATCGAGGAGATTATCCGCAGAGGAACGGCGGATATTGCTCCGCACATTCTGGAGGTAGTTACAAAAACTATGGAGGACTACTGTAAGATCATCTTTGATACTCTTCGCAAGTATGACTACGATCCCGACCTTATGAAACTCTACGTTGTAGGCGGCGGAAGCATTCTCGTCAAGAACTTTGCTGACTATAAAAAGGACAGAGTTACGCTTATCACAGATGTGTGTGCTACAGCTAAGGGATATGAATTCCTTGCGTGGCAGAGCCTTAACAAGGAGTGATGCCTATGGGAAATATCAAGACTACCTGTCTTCGTTTCAACCTTGACAAGCCTTTGCACAGCAAGGCTTGGGATATTTTGCAGAGTGAGGATAAGTCTCACAGCATACTCATTTCCGAGGCTCTTGTGGAGTACCGGGACAGGCACAGCAAACTTGCCGATGATCCGTATTTCGAGAGTCGTGAGCGTGAGGACAGGTTTGTGGAGCAGATAGTAGGAGCGGTAGAAAACGCTGTAAAGGCTGAATTACCGAGCTTTCTTGCAGCCTGCCTTGTGAATATTTCACAGCCGTACAACATCGCTCCTGTAACGCTGAAGCCAGCCGAAGAAGCGGTCACTGAGGCAAATTCCGAGGATATCGACTACGATTTCCTCAGTGGTGCATGATGTGATACTGCTTATGAAAAAGCAGTACACAAATCGAAAGCATTCGATACAGGATTTCTCCGCAAAGATGAATGGTATCATCTGCGGAGAAAAGCTGAGCTGACCATATACCAATAATGGTACAGCACAGCAAATCCGTCTGATGCCGGAAACAAAAAACGCACCTGCCAAACAGAAAAAAGATTTCTGCAAGACAGGTGCGGATGACAGGCAGGTAGTACCGTTGTATAGACAACAACGGTGCATACCTGCTCAGGACACATTCCCGAGACCCTTGAATTATCGCCGTGGTAAGCTACGGCGAAGAAAGGAGGCACAATGCCTGAGAGAAAAAGATACCGTCAGGTATGCCTGAGACTGACCGACGATGAATATGCACTCTTTGAGAAAAAGTGCAGTGACAGCGGAATGTCCAAAACGGACTTCCTTGTATCAGTGCTGAAAAACAGCACTGTGAAAGTGTACCGTATTGAAGAAGCCCTGCGTCCGATGATGAAGGAGCTTCGTCACATCGGGAGCAACATCAATCAGCTTGCATACTTCTCCAATGTCGGACAGGAACAGCCTGTCCGTGATAACATCGAGAGTATCCGTATGAGCCATAACAGGCTTATGAATGAGATATCGGATTTTCTGAAAGCTCCGAGGTGTGCAGCTGATGTTCGGTAACGTCAATGTGGACTACAAACCATGTAAGACAGTAACTCAGCTCCGTCGAGCCTGCAACTATATACTTGGCAGGAATCCCGAACAGATAAACAGCGGATTTGTGAAAACACGCTTAGATCTCTATTTTGCATTTGATGATGACAGGGATAATTTTGCAGATGCTGTTTTGCTGACACGCAGACTATGGAACAAGCCTTGCAATAAGAATAGTAACCTTGCGTATAAGATGTCAATTTCTTTTCACCCTGACGAAAAGCTGTCCTATGAAGAAGCATTTCAAATCGCAAGGGAATATGCTGATAATTATTTTCACAGCAAAGGCTTCGATGTGATGTTTGCTGTTCATACAGACAAAAATCATGTACACGCACATTTTATCATCGGCAACTGTAACCGTGATACGGGGAAGGCTTTTCGCAGAAATGAAAAGGACTTGTATACAATGTCACAGTTTTTCGGAGAGCAATGCATAAAACGAGGTCTTACACGCTCAGTCCGTGAGGACTATTACAGCAAAAATCCCTGGCAGATAAAAGAGACTTTCAATGAAGCACAGATGCGGAAAAAGGGAAAGGAAACCTTTAAATCTGAGCTTCGTGAAGCTATTGACAAAGAGTGCAGGGATATACGCAACAGAACTTTTGAAGACGTGATGAAGGCTCTGTGGGAGCATTATCACGTTGAAACACGAGTAAAGGGAAATACGGTATCCTACCGTCATCCCGAACACAAGAATAAGGCAGGAGAGCTTGTTTCCGTTCGTGGCAGCAAGCTCGGAGATGCCTATACCAAAGGAGGAATAGATTTTGTCCTTAAAGAATTACGAACAAGAGAGATCTCAGGAAGAGATCGCACAGGAATATCTGAAACAGGGGAAGTTCTCCAGAGAACTGTTAGCAGTGGATTCACAGAGAATAAAGTCAACGGACAAGGAAACAGTTCAGCAGCCGCAGACGGAGGACACAACACGGGAAACTACTATTACGGAGCTTCAGAACGAGATGAACAATATAGCGTATCTGAAAGCAGTGAGAGAAGACGAAGCACGTCAGGACAAGGAAGTGGATATACTTCTTGCAACTGTAATGAAGATAGCCACGATACAGGAGAGCTTTATGGAGAATATGCTCGTAAAGTTCGAAGAGCTGAACAGAAGGCAGCTGAATCTGCTGAGCGTTCAAAGCGAATACGCAAAAAACGTTCGGAACAGCATAGATGATACTATTAAAAGTATCTATTATCAGTTCAGGGCAGAGCAGGAGAAAGCGTTCATTGATATACGTAAGTTTCTTGCCAATGATGTGGAACTGATGATAAAAAAGATAAACTCTGCTGCGAAAAATGCAGAAAAGGCGGCTGAAAGAGCCGCCAATACCGCCTTGAATCTGGAGCTTGAAGAAAAGTGGAAGGTAAGGCTTTTCTATCTGCCGCCGTTATTTGTTGTGCTTGATATAATCATCAGGTTGTATCTCAGATTCTGGAGTTAACATCGTGAAGCAGGGCGAGAGTTTGCAGTGTATCGTTATTGGATATGCCAAGTTCCTGATAAATTCCGATAGCTTTTTCAAGCTCCACCCTGCATTCTTTATAACGCTTGCAGTTATAATATATGAAGCCGAGGTTATGGTGCATATTTGCCTTGAATTCAAGACTTTCTGTATCAGCAAGTGCAAGAGCCTTTTTTGCAATGGGGATAGCTTTTAAATGATCACCGTGAGCAATGCCGATATTAAGGCACTGTATGTAGTACATCTTTGAAAGGTATTTACTGTTATCAGGAAGTGAATTTACAGTATCGGTATAGATATTGCAGAGAGTTTCGATATGACCGGACATTTTGCTTGCTTCAAGATAACCGACAGCTTCTTCAATGAAAAGCAGGTAATTATCAATATCATCATATCTGATATGTCTGCAAATTTCGGTAAGCATATCAGCAAATGACTTCACAGGAACAGCTATGCCGTGAGCAGTACACACATCGAATGTGTTCTTCATAAAATCAGTACAATTTTCTATTGATGGTTCGAGATCAGTGATAACAATATCCTTTACAATAGGCTGAATGGATATGATACCGCTTCCCGAAAGTTTCAGCAATCCTGTTTCATCAAGATCGTGGACAGTATTAAGGTCGGCAAGTCCGCAGAGTTTAGCAAAGGGACGAGCCTTTATACCTTCATTCGGAATGAACGATGAACAGCTCAGGATATACTTCATATCTTCGTTCAGTTCAAACAGGCAGAACAGGAAGTGAATATGTGAGTAATATGTCTGACTTTGTGTTTTATCATCCTTGACGGTCTTGACCTTATCGGCAAGTTCGGGATTGATACTGCAAGTTTTCAGCTTTTCGAGTATTTCCGCAGGCTCTAAAAGACCTGTGTTCATAAGTCTTGCCGTTATCTCAACGGCATAGGTATGACGGTGAACAATGTCAATTACTTCATCGACAACAGAGCTGTATTCTTCCGCTTCGGGAAATATATCGCAGACTAAATTATGAAGAATATCCGCTGACATTTCTGAAAGTTCAAAGGTACATTCATTCTCGAATCGTGAGCGTGAAGTGAAGATCATATCGCACTTGTACTTCTTTATCACTTCATATTCAGCTGAGGAAGATAGTTCGGATTCACGGACATTAAAGCTGTCTATGATGATAAGAGTATCATTGCCGAGTTTGCGGAGCAGCTTATGTCGAACACCGAAAGTATTTTTATCATCATTATCATTAAGCGGTATCTGCGTTATCATATCACGCAGGCTTCCGTTATATGTAAAGAACAAAATGTGCTTGTACCTGTCACGGTATCGCTTTGTGTAAGCCTTTGCAAATTCACTTTTGCCTATGCCTGCAAGACCTGTTATGAATATGCGGTGATTATTATCAAGAAGATTCCGCAGCTCTTTCAGCTCATTATCACGACCGCAGAAGTATCTGCATAACGGCGGCGGAGCATAAGCTGTATCAAGGTCATATTCAACGATAAAAGAATCAGATTTTTTCGGAACGGGAAGTGTTGCAGGTTCTTTCGGGCGGGACATCGTGTTATATACAGCTTTAGTTATAAAGGAAAGTACATCGCTTTTCTTTTCAAATGGAAAGGAGCTGCATATATCGGATTTAACATCGTCTGCAAAATAATCGTCTGCTTTGATAAGCTTATACAGTTCCTCGGCAGTATTATAGTAATCAATAAGCCACGGCAGAATATATGTTTCAATATCATCGGACAGCACTCCGAGATCGCCTGCATAGAATTTGAAAAGCTCCGCAGGCAATGCTCTTTCGTTACGGGAAAACTTTCCGACGTAGGAATTATCAAATGCAGAATCGTTGCCGTCTGTATACGCAAAGAACATGGCATTGAAGAATTCACTCTGAGAACATTTGACATCCTTGTTGCAGGGATTGATCTTATGGTCTGCATCGTTGTACAGACACTTGAAAACATCAGAAAAAGTAAGATAAGACACACACATCACCGCCTTTTATACTATTATATCACAGATATCGGCGGTTTACAATAGAGAGGGGAAACAAATGAGAAAAGATAAAAGGATCACCATTTACAAAAAGATATGGTGCAAAATTCGTTACTGGCAGAGCCTTAAAGATGTCAGCGACAGTCAGCTTGCAGCTTATTTACAGGTCTGCGAGAGAACATTAAGAGACTACGACAAAAACGCAAGGAACATCACACTTGAAAAAGTTGATAACTTTCTTGCTGTAAACAGCATGGAGCTTGATGAGCTGCTTGCAATGTAAAAATGCTGGACAAATCACTCGGAAAGTGGTATACTATATTTATAGTTTGGTATCGCTTTCCGTACTCGGAAAGGAATGATATATGAAAGCTAAAAAACTTCCTTCGGGAAATTACAGAGTTCAGGTAGTTGCAGGACATGATGAAAACGGTAAGCGTATCGTCAAGTCGTTTACAGCATCAGAGGAGTGGGAAGCAATAAAACTTGCCACAGATTTTGCTTGCAGGAGAGAACAGAACTACGACAGAAACATGACTGTTGCTCAGGCAATGGAAATGTACATTGAAAGCAGAAGAAATGTTCTTGAAGAAACAACTATCCGTGATTACAATCAGGTATTGAAATACCGCTTCAAAACACTTATGAATGTTAAAGTCAGAGACATAAAGCCTATTCAGATACAGCAGGCGATAAATCTTGAAGCTGAAAAGGTAAGTCCAAAGACAGTCAAGAATGCATACGGTCTGTTGAAGTCGGTACTGAAAATGTTCAATGCGGATGTTAATCTGAACAGTATCAAGCTCCCGAAACTCAGAAAAAAGGAAAAGGAATTACCGTCGTTTGAAGAAGTATTTACTATAGTAAAGGGAACAGAGATCGAACTTCCCGTATTGCTTGCAGCCTGGCTCAGCCTGCGAATAGGAGAGGTCATTGGTTTGCAGTTCAGAGATGTTGATACAGAAACACGCAGAATAAATATCAGGCGTACTGTTATCCGTACCGATGAAGGACTGAAAGTCCGTGAAGGCTGTAAGACTGAAAAAAGTCAGCGTCAGCTTGAATTGCCCAAGTACATATTTGATATGATAATGGCAATTGAGCATGACAGCAATGAGGACTTTATAGTACCGCTTACAAGAAAAGCACTGTACAGCAGATTCACAAGACTTATGAAACGAAACGGAATCAAAATGACTTTTCACGATCTTCGCCATCTGAACGCTTCGATTATGCTTATGCTCGGTGTTCCCGACAAGTATGCGATGGAGCGTGGAGGTTGGTCTACTGATAGTATTCTGAAATCCGTTTATCAGCAGACATTCAGCTCAGAACGCAAAAAGATCGACAAGATGATCGATGGTTATTTCAATGGTGTTATTCTTGATTCCGAGAAGATTTCATCATAAAAAAATAGTGTGATTCCGTGAAAATCACACAAAATCACACAGTCACGTTCACAAATGCCTGTTTTCAGGCGGTTTATACAGTTGGGACAACGGTTCAAATCCAGCCGCCGCAACCAGATAAATAGGCACTTTCGAGAAATTGAGAGTGCTTATTTTTTTATATTCCTAAGATTTTTCCTAAGAATCATAGAATGATATAGAATTGGCAGCATAGAAATGAATATGAAACATCATGATGTTGCATTAGGGTAACAAC
>CADAPI010000120.1 GCA_902789705.1 uncultured Ruminococcus sp. | reverse complement strand
TCCGAAGCCGCGTTTTTCAGGAATCCTGCAAGATTCCGTTCCTCATCGGTAAGACAAGTAAAGTCTGCATCTTCGCAGAAGCTGTACTTTTCATTTATACTGATATTCATGCCCGACGGAAGAATTGTACGCAGAGCTTCGTAGAATGTACAGAAAGTATTTTCCTTGAGCCAGAGGATCATGCGCATCATTTCGGGGCTCACTACCGGTTCACGGTCAACGACCGAAAGAACGGATTTGAGTTTCATGGACGGCACTTCATCGGCAACGCTCAGAATAAGTCCGACGCGCTTTCTGCCGCCTCTGCCGAAAGGAACAATTACCCTTACTCCGCAGACAGCCGCCTCATACATATCCTCAGGGATAAGATATGAGAACGGCCTGTCAGCTGTATATGCAATATTGTAAACAGCAATTCTTGCCGTTCGCACCGCAGGAACGGTCTGCATCAGTTTTTATCAGAGTCCGGTTCCTGATATTCAACTATCCTGTACTTGCCGCTTGCAAATTCCTCAACGGCTGTCTTAACAGGCTTTTCCTTAAGGATCTCACCCTTTTCGTAGAGCTCGTCAGCGATCTGTCTTGCTCTCTTTGCTACTCCGATAACCAGAGAATAGTAACTTTCGTTCTTTGTAATGATCTGTGAAATAGCTGGTCTAAGCATTTTTAAGCACCTCGTCTATAATATTTTTCTGGTTTACTGATTTAAGTTCTTCAGCACGGACAACCGTTCTGAAATCTTCTATTGCTTCTTCAAGTCTGTCATTTACGATAACATAATCGTACTTCCCGGCAAAGCTTATTTCATGAGCAGCCTCGGAAACTCTCTTTTCGATGACCTCAGCAGTCTCTGTTCCGCGGCCTGAAAGTCTGTTTCTCAGTTCTCCGACAGAAGGCGGAGCTATGAAGATGAATACTGCATCAGGACATTTTTCCCTGATCTGCATTGCACCCTGCACCTCGATCTCGAGGATAACGTGCTTTCCTTCACTCAGTTTCTCCATCACCTTTTCCTTCGGCGTGCCGTAGTAATTATCGCAGTACTGCGCATATTCGAGCATGCCGCCGGAAGCGATGAGCTCCTCGAACTGTTCCTTTTTCAGAAAATGATAATTCACTCCGTCAGTCTCGCCCGGTCTCGGTGATCTGGTTGTTGCTGAAACGGAGTAAAAGAATTTTTCGTCCTTTAATACCTCTGCAAGTATCGTTCCCTTTCCGCATCCGGACGGAGCAGAAACAACGATAAGAATGCCCTTATCCATCATTCTCATTTCCTTTCTCGCCGCTGCATCTGAGCGCCATGGTCTCCGGCTGTACCGCCGAAAGTATTATGTGTCCGCTGTCCATAACAAGAACAGCACGGGTCCTTCGTCCACAGGTCGCATCGATCAGAATACCGCTGTCGCGTGAATCCTGTATCATCCTTTTTACAGGAGCTGATTCGGGACTGACAATAGCAACAAGGCGGTCCGATGAGATCATGTTTCCGTAACCGACATTTATCAGTTTCATAACGAAGACCTACTCTATGTTCTGGATCTGTTCGCGGATCTTTTCTATTTCAGACTTGATACCGATAACAGTCTTTGTAATGTCTATGTTCTGGGCCTTTGAGCCGGTGGTGTTGGCTTCTCTGTTCATTTCCTGAACAAGGAAATCAAGCTTTCTTCCCACAATGTCCTCTTTTTCAAGGATAGCGCGGAATTCTTCTATGTGGCTTCTGAGTCTTACCGTTTCCTCGTCAGTTGCGATCTTTTCAGCGTAGATAGCCGCCTCGGTAAGTATTCTCTGTTCGTCAACGGCTTTGTCGGCAAGAACCTCGGAAAGCTTTGCAAAAAGCTTTTCCCTGTAGGCGGCAACTGTCTCAGGCGCCTTTTCCTCGATGACGCCAACCATCTGTTCAATGGCTGCAAGTCTTCCGAGAACATCTTCCTTCATTCTTGCACCTTCGTTTTCACGCATTGAAACGAACTTTTTCAGTGCAGCCTCAGCAACGGTCTTTACGTCGTTCCACATCTGGTCTTCATCGTCTGCAGCTTTGACAACAGTGAAAATGTCCTGGAAATGAGTGATCCTTGAAAGTGAAAGGTCATCCATAAGGCCGAGTTCATCGTTGGCTTTGCGAAGCGCGTCAACGTATCCCTTTGCGATCGATGTGTTCACCGCGATAGATGTGTCAGGAGCTGAAATGTTGGTTATTGTAACTGAAACCTCAGCCTTGCCTCGTGAAATGTATTCCTGAACAAGTTTTTTCAGCGGTTCCTCAAGGTACAGGTAAGCTCTGGAAAGTCTGATGCTGAGTTCGTTGTATCTGTTGTTTACCGATCTTATCTCCACAAGAATGTCTCTGCCGCCGAGCACCATTCTTTCACGTCCGAAGCCTGTCATGCTTCTTATCATGCTTTTGTTCACCTCAGTTCATTTATTTGGGAAGAGAGTACCGCTGCCTGACCGTTCCCGTCAAAAAACAATACATCTCCAATATACTCATTATTTAATTATACCACTGACTGTCGAATAAATCAAGTGCGCCCGCCTCGGCTATATGTATAAAAACAGCCCTGCCAGAAGCCGAAAAACTTACGTAAGCGCTGAAGTGGTACTCCCTCGTCTTCCGCAGATCAGTATTTTCCTATATTTCTGACCCACTAAGTAATATAAAATTATTTGACTTTAACACGCATTTATAGTATAATGAATTCGTGTATATATAGTAAACGCTTAATTTTGAAAGGACGATCCTAATGAAAAAAATTGCTGTC
The DNA here is from genome assembly GCA_902789705.1 of uncultured Ruminococcus sp. Classification (GTDB taxonomy): domain Bacteria; phylum Bacillota; class Clostridia; order Oscillospirales; family Ruminococcaceae; genus HUN007. Next base: position 9,282 of record CADAPI010000120.1, on the reverse strand, counting down.
AGAGCATCAAGGCCATACGAGGTTCTGATCGAACAGGGACTGCTGTCCCGGTGCGGAGAACTCGTGTCTGAAGTCACTAAAACAAAATTCGTCGCTATCGTTACCGATGACACAGTAGACAGGATCTACTCCGGAAAGGTCATCGCTTCACTGGAAAGCGCCGGCTTCAGAGTGGTAAAATTCGTTTTTAAAAGCGGTGAAAAATCGAAATGCTCCGATACACTTAACCAGATATACAACTTCCTTGCGGAAAACGGCATAACACGTTCAGACTGCCTTATCGCCCTGGGCGGAGGCGTAGTCGGCGACATCACCGGATATGCTGCAGCAACATATCTCCGCGGACTCGGTTTTATCCAGATCCCGACCACACTTTTAGCCCAGATCGACAGCTCTGTTGGCGGCAAGACAGCAATTGATCTTCCGTGCGGAAAAAATCTTGTGGGAGCTTTCAAGCAGCCGGAACTCGTTATCTGCGATCCTCTCACACTTAAGACTCTTTCCCCTGAAATAGTATCAGACGGAATGGCTGAGGCAATAAAGTACGGCATGATCAGAAGCCGCGAACTTTTTGACCTTATCGCTTCACACACCATCGGCGACTACTTCGACGATATAGACGACATAATCTTCCGCTGCGTTTCCATCAAGCGTGACGTGGTGGAAAATGACGAATTCGACAAGGGCGAACGTATGCTCCTCAACTTCGGTCACACAATGGGACATGCCATCGAAAGCTTCTTCAACTACGAGACATACACCCACGGTAATGCCGTGGCAGCCGGCATGCATATCATAACGGAACAGGCTGTAAAGCACTCCGAATGCAAGGCCGAAGCACTGGAGGCACTCGACAAGGTCATCACTTCATACAGACTTCCGCTCACAACTGAAGCGAAGATATCTGAACTCATTCCGCTCTGCGCCAACGACAAGAAGTGCGAATCATCGTTCATCAATGCAATAATCTGCAGCGACATCGGCACCTCATCGATAAAGAAGATGCCTTTTGAAGAATTCAGAGCATACATGGAAGCTTAAGAGGTGACCTATGGATATAACTTTCATCCCTTCAAAACTTAACGGCACCGTCCGCATTCCTTCCTCGAAAAGCGTTTCACACAGAGCACTTATCTGTGCCGCACTCGCTGAAGGCACCTCATATGTACGTGACATAAGTATTTCCCAGGACATTCTTGCAACAATGGATACCCTTACGGAACTCGGTGCATCTTTTGAGACCGGGGAAAACGTGATAAAGGTTCAGGGCATAAGCCGTCCTTCCGAAAAAGCCGAACTTCGCTGCTGTGAAAGCGGTTCCACACTCAGGTTCATCATTCCTGTGGCATGTGCTCTCGGAACATTCTCGACTTATCACGGAAAAGGACGTCTTCCGGAAAGACCTATCGACATCTACACAAGGGAACTTTCGGAAAAAGGCATTACTTTCGACTACCACAACACCATGCCTTTCACAACTTCGGGCAAACTGAAGGGCGGTGTTTTCCACATAGAAGGAAACGTATCTTCGCAGTTCATTACCGGACTTCTGCTTGCACTTCCGCTCTGCGAAGCCGACTCCGAGATAATCCTTACCTCACCGCTCCAGTCCGAGACTTACGTAAACATCACGCTTGATTGCATGAAGGCTTTCGGAGTAAAGGCTGAAAGGACGAAGGAAGGATACCGTGTAAAGGGCGGACAGAAATACACTCCTGCCGACTACACCTCGGAAGCAGATTTCTCACAGGCTGCCTTCTTTGTAACCGCAAACAGCATCGGAAGCAGCGTTACGATAGAAAACCTTCCTGACCCTGCCCGTTCAGCTCAGGGAGACAAGAAAATAATTGAAATAGCAGACCAGTTATGCTATAATAAAAAGACGGGTGTGTCCGGAGAATACTCGATAAATGCTTCAGACATACCGGATCTTGTGCCTACACTTGCTGTTCTCTGCTCACTTTCCGGAAATACCGTCCGCATTACAAATGCTGAACGTCTTAAAATAAAGGAAAGCGACCGCCTCGACACAACAGCGCGAATGATCAGCGGAATAGGCGGCAAGATAGAAAAGACCGATGACGGACTTATAATCACACCGGTACCTCACTTTACCGGCGGCACGGTGGACAGTTTCAACGATCACCGCATCGCAATGGCTGCCGCCATTGCTGCGACGGCATCAACAGGAAACGTCACTGTAAAAGGATTTGAATCCATCAGAAAATCCTATCCTGATTTTCTGAACGATTATATTAATTTAGGAGGAAAAACTGAGAATGGCATCACTTTGGAATGATCGTATCTCGATATCAATATTCGGCGAATCTCACGGCACTGGAATAGGTGTCGTTATGGATAATCTTCCTCCGGGAGAATACATACGCATGGAAGACGTTCTCGCTTTCATGTCACGCAGAGCTCCGAAGAAGAACAAGACATCCACACCGCGTGCGGAAAAGGATATACCGGAAATAATGTCCGGACTTTACAACAACAGAACAACAGGCACTCCGCTGTGTGCAGTAATAAGAAACACTGACCAGCACAGTGCTGACTACGGCAACGTTCAGACCCTTGCACGTCCGGGACACGCTGACTACACAGGCGCCAGAAGATATCAGGGTTTTAACGATGTACGCGGCGGCGGACATTTTTCAGGCAGACTTACAGCTCCTCTCGTTTTTGCCGGTGCTGTATGTGCCCAGATACTTGAAAGACGCGGCATTTACACCGGCGCTCACATTTCCGCTATCCACGGAATAAAGGATAAGGAATTCAGCTTCACCGGAGTAAGCCGTGAGGACATTCTTAATATCAGAAGCAAGGAATTTCCTGTTATCGACGACGAAGCAGGAAAGAAAATGATAGAAGACGTTGACAAGGCAAGAAGATCACTTGATTCACTCGGCGGTATTATTGAATGCGCTGCAGTAAACATCCCTGCAGGCATCGGCTCACCTATGTTTGACGGACTTGAAAATACGATTTCACGTCTTGTTTTCGGCATTCCGGCAGTAAAGGGCATCGAATTCGGTATCGGCTTCAAAGCTGCTGAACTTCTCGGCAGCCAGAACAACGACGAATTCTACGTAGATGACCACGGTCACGTTCTCACAAAGACCAACAACCACGGCGGCATACTCGGCGGCATATCATCAGGAATGCCTGTAATACTCAGAGTTGCCATCAAGCCTACACCGTCAATCTCACAGCCTCAGAAAACTATCAACTACACAAGTCTTTCAAATGACGTTATAACCATCAAGGGAAGACACGATCCGTGCATAGTACCAAGAGCAGTTCCGTGCGTTGAGGCAGCTGTAAACATCGCAATACTCAACCACATGCTCGACTATCCCAATTTCAGATAAGGAACGGGATCAGACAGAACAGGCTTTCCTATAACGCGGAAAGGAGAAGATAAGATGGATACAGCTGAATACAAACCTGATGACGTAAACTCTGTCAAGATACTTCTGTGCTGTCTTCTGCACAGCCTTGACTCCGTTATAAATGCAGATGAACTTTACGACATAGCAGTTGACTCAGGAATAATAAATTATTTTTACTACAACGAGGCCATCGAAGAACTGCTGAAAAATGATACAATAATCTCCGCTCTTGATGACAACGGAAAAACCTGTTTTTCACTCGGTGAAAAAGGCGAACTCTTTGTTAAGGAATTTGCAAGCTATGTTGAGCTTTCGCTTCGTAAAAGACTTGTATACGAAGCATTCCGGTACAAAGCGAAAAAAATGCAGAACGCCAGTCTTTCACTGGATTACCGTGACTGTGATGAAGGATGCAGACTCGTGTGCGGTATTTCAGACGGAGAAACACAGGTCATGGAACTTACCCTTCTCACACACAGCCGTACACAGGCTGAACTGATCGGTGAACGTATCAGCGACAATCCTTTATCTTTCTATAATGATATTATAAATTACTCCATACAGAAAAGACTTGAACCGGATAAGGAATGATCAGTTGATCCGGTTTTTATAAGAAAAAATATCACAGCAAAAATATTCAGCGCATCAAAACGGCTGCCGCAGCCGTAACGATGCGCTTTTTTCTTTACTGAAACTCTGACAAAAGCGAAGCCGTATTTCAGGTTTGATCAGCTTTTCCTTTGTTTTAAAATAAAACAGACTCCGTATCTCTGGATCACAGAGAATGCGGAGTCTGTATTTTTTATTTAACTAACCGTTCCGGTCTGTCTTAAGGATTACTTAAGAAGGATCTTAACGAGACGGATAAGGTCAAGTGAGTTGATAGCCTTGTCTCCGTTAATATCGCCGTTAACCGGAGCCTTCTTGTCAGCTAAGAGTAAATATCTCTTGAGAGCGATGAGGTCTCTTGTGTTTACAACTTCGTTGTTATCAACGTCACCAACTATAGCTTCTGCTGGTTCTCCTGTAGGAGCTGCTGTAGGAGCGTCTGTAACTGCAGGTGTTGTAACTGCTTCTGTTGTCTTAACATCTGTAGCTGCTGTTGTAACTGCTTCTGTTGTCTTAACTTCAGTAGCTGCTGTTGTAACTGCTTCTGTTGTCTTAACATCTGTAGCTGCAGGTGTTGTTTCTGCCGGTTCAGCCTTTGTTTCTGCCGGTGTTGTTTCCGGAGCAGGTGTACCATTGTTTACGATGATCTTACCTGCAATACCTTCAAATTTTTCACCCTTGAGTATATTCTGCTTGTTAGTAGCCTTGTCAACCTGTGAACCTTCGAAGTTAGAGATCTTGAATTCGTATACGCCGTCCTTTGCATCAGCAGGGATCTCGATCTCGATCTTACCGATGACACCGTCCTTAGTGATGTTCATTCCGTCTGCTTCGAGGAACTGGAGTGACTTGGACTTTGAACCTACTGTCCATGAGCAGCCGAAGTCGCCCTTGAGACCTCTTGTTACCTTTAACTGGTCATCAAGTTCATAGTCAAACTGGAGTGCTGAGAAGCCGTCGCCAATGTTCTTAGCTGAAATTTCAACCTTGATCTTTTCGCCTGGCTTACCTTTTGCTTCGCCTACCTGGATCTGGATAGCATCAGACTTAGGGTCAGCTGTTGCTGTAGGTTCTGCTGTTGGTTCAGCCTTTGTTTCTGCCGGTGTTGTTTCTGCTGGTTCAGCCTTTGTTTCTGCTGGTGTTGTCTTTGCAGGTTCAGCTTCAGCCTTTGTTTCTGCCGGTGTTGTCTTTGCAGGTTCAGCCTTTGTTTCTGCCGGTGTTGTCTTTGCAGGTTCAGCCTTTGTTTCTGCCGGTGTTGTTTCTGCTGGTTCAGCCTTTGTTTCTGCCGGTGTTGTAACAGCGCCTGTTGTAACTGCAGGTTCTACCTCACCAACCTGAACGATAGCGCCGAGGAATGTAGGATTGAGAACTACAGGCTTTCTTCCATCGTCATTTTTAACTACACGGTTGGACATTGCACCGCCGTCACCCTTTGCATCGAACGGAAGTGAATAGAAACCGTCCTTAACGCCTTCCTTAACCTTAAGAGGGATAGTTGCGATAACGGCATCACCTTCAAGGTTTTCTGTATCACTGAAGAGAGCAAGGATAGTCTGAATGTTTTCAGCTGCACTGCCCTTCTTGAATACGTTTGTTGTAGTCTTGTTGTAAGCAACGCTGTCTTCATTTTCAGGATCGTCAACGTCACCGGCTTCAAATGCCTTTTCGTCAATTTCGAAGATGTTTGTGTCAACGTCGAGCCATGCATTGAGAGCATTGAAACCGCCGTCGTTATTGTCTGTAACCTTGATCTTGATTACTACTGTGTCGCCGGCCTTTGAAACCTTGTATGTGCCGGCGTCAACCTTAGGTCCCTTGAGACCGCCTGCAATTTCAGACTTTGAAACTTCCTGTTCCTTGAGTTCAGGAGCCTTTGTAGGTGTAACTGATGTAGGAATAGTTGTAGGATCTGTTACAGCTGCTGTAGCTGTTGCTGTAGGTTCTACTGTAGGAACATCACCAACGATGATCTTACCTGTAACTGCAGCAAACTTGCCTGATTCAAGCTTAACCTGCTTGCCTGTAGCCTTGTCAACAGTTGAACCTTCAAGGTTGCTGAACTTGATCTCATAAACGCCGTCCTTTGTACCTGCAGGGATCTCGATTTCGAGTCTGCCGATAACGCCGTCCTTTGAGATGTTCATACCGTCTGCTTCAAGGAACTGAGCTGACTTTGTTTCTGAACCGATTGTCCATGAGCAGCTGAAGTCACCCTTGAGACCTCTGCCGATCTTCATGTCGCCTTCGATATCATAGTCGAACTGGAGTGCTGAGAAACCGTTGCCTATGTTAGTAGCTTTTACAGGAAGCTTAACCTTATCGCCGGCCTTGCCTGAAATTTCGCCTGCTTCGATAATGATAGCATCAGCTGCAGGTGTTGTAGGAGCTGTTGTTGGCTTGGTTGTAGCTTCTGTTACTGCAGGTGTAGCAGTTGCTGTTGTAACCTTAGGTTCTGTTACTGCAGGTGTTGATGTTGCTGATGTTACAGCAGCTGTTGCAGTAGCTGTAGGAGATGGTGAAGCTGCTTCAGCGCCTACCTTGATTGTGAGAGACTTGTAGTTAGGTGCAAGCTCAACAGGAGTCTTTTCGCCGTTTGCTTCAACTATTCTGTTCTGGTCAGCTGGCTTCTTGCCGTTCTGGAGAACAGGGTCACCGCCGATCTCGATCTTGTAGTCGCCTGAAGCGCCGTCGAGTACCTTGAATGTGATCTTTGATAACTTCTGATCACCCTTGAGGTTTTTAGCACTCTGGTCAACGTAAAGCTGAACGAGTGTTGAAAGATTTTCATCAGGGTTCTGGTACTTTGTGTTTGACTTTGTAGGATCGTTGATGTTCTGGTGAAGCTCATCGTCTTCATCTGTTGTTGCGTATTCCCACTTTTCAATGCTAAGTGCCTTCTTGTTGTATGTCACATAAGCATTAAGTGCTGAAAAACCTTCAGCGTTGTCAGTTACATCACATGTAACACTGAATGTGTCACCAGGCTTGAAAGTAGTCTTTGATGAATCTGTTAAATTAACTGATACAGTTGCACCAGCGTCAGCAGCCTGTACTACTGATGAGAACTGTAATTCAGGCATTACGCCTACTGTACCTGCCATCATCGCAAGAGCTAATGTGCTTGCAACTGTTCTTCTGAATTTTCTTGACAATTTTAACACCCTCCATGTTTAAAATTTTCATGACAGCTGAATTAACAGCTGTCTGTGTTCGGATAAATCTCAAAAAAATTTACTCTTAAATCTATTATACATCATATCACAAAAAATGTATAGCCATTTTCTCATCTTTTTTTTGAATTTTTTTTGAAGTTGTACTTAACCGGCAGCAGATAATCGCAATTTGTAGTCTTTATACCGCAATATATGACTAAGGAAACACTGATTAAACCGGAAATCCGGCTTCGCCGGATTTCCGAAGGTGGGATTTGCGGGGCTTCGCCCCGAAGCCCCGCGCTGATTTATGAATAAATCAGCGTTTCCCTAAGAAAACACTGAAACGGCACACCGATGGCCGGTATGCCGTTTCAGTAAAGTATTTTTTCCTGCCGTTAAAGGCAAGCTGATCAGTGAGGAAGATATTTCCTCACCTTTCGGCTTTTCCTCTGTTATCAGGAATTATTTTTTTGTAACGCTGTTCCAGATATCATCTGAAATATCGTCTTCACCCTTTACACCAGCTTCAAGAAGTGCTCTGAGGATGAATGTTGCATCTGTCTGACGGAATCCTTCACCGTTGTCAGAATAGTCAACGTCACCGTTGCGGTGTGACATTTCGATGTAGTTGTCAGGATACTTCTTCTTGCCTTCTTCGCTGATGAGGTCTTCGAGTATTGACTTTCTGTCAACTGAGAGTGAAAGAACTTCTCTTAAGAGCATTGTAGCATCGATCTGAGTTACCTTACCGTCAAGGTTTACGTCACCTCTGAGACCTTCTGTTACAGGTTTCTGTGTTGGTGTAACTGTTGGTGTTACTGTTGGTGTTACAGTAGGTGTAACTGTCGGTTCAGGTGATGCAGGACCGTCAACTGTGATCTTGCCGGCAACTGTCTTGAACTGGCTGTTATCAAGTTTAACCTGCTTGTTTATTGCACTGTCTACCTTTGAACCTTCGATGTTGGAGATCTTTATCTCGTATGTTCCGCTTGCGTCTGCAGGGAGTTCGATCTCGAGCTTACCGATCATACCATCCTTTGTGATGTTCATGCCGTCTGCTTCAAGGAACTGTGCTGACTTGGCTTCTGTACCGATTGTCCATGAGCATCCGAAGTCGCCCTTGATACCTCTGCCGATCCTGAGACCGCCTGTGATATCGTAGTCGAACTGGAGTGCTGAGAAACCTTCGCCAACGTTCTTTGCATATACAGGAACCTTAACCTTTTCGCCCGGCTTGCCTTCAACATTTCCGATCTCGAGCTCGATAGCTTCCGCCGCAGGTGTCTGTGTCGGTGTTACTGTTGGTGTTACTGTCGGAGTAACTGTAGGCGTTACAGTAGGTGTTACTGTTGGTTCAGGTGAATTCTGAACTGTGCCTTCGCCTACCTGAACGAGAGCTCCGCGGAATGTCGGGTTGAGAACTACAGGTGTTCTGTCTCCGTCCTTTGTTACTACGCGGTTAGCCATTGCGCCGCCGTCGCCCTTTGCATCGAACGGGAGACCATAGCTGTTGTCTGCTGTTCCGCCCTTGACCTTAAGAGTTATTGTAGCAAGAACTGCGTCGCCTGTCAGGTTGTTTGTATCACTGTAGAGTGCGAGTATAGTTGTGATGTTGTCAGGCGCACCATCCTTGTGGAATGTATTGAGTGTTACATTTGAGAATGCAAGGCTGTCTCCGTTTTCAGGATCATCTGTGTCGCCTTCTGCCATGCTTACGATCTCGAATATGTTTGTATCAACATCGAGCCATGAGTTGAGAGCATTGAAGCCGTCCTTGTTGTTTGTAGCCTTGATCTTAAGCGTAAATGTCTCGCCGGCCTTAACCTTGTATGTGCCTGCATCTACTGTAGGACCTTCAAGACCGCCTGCAACTTCTGTCTTTGATACAGGCTGTTCATTGTAGGTCTGTGCAGGTGTTGAAGTTGTGATAGCTGTAGGTTCAGGTGTCTTTGTCGGATCAGGTGATACTGTAGGTGTAGGTTCAGGTGATACTGTGCCTTCTGCAACCGTGATCTTGCCGGCAACTGCCTTGAACTGGCTGTCGTCAAGTTTAACCTGCTTGCCTGTTGCACTGTCTACCTTTGAACCTTCGATGTTGGAGATCTTGATATCGTATGTTCCGC
>CADAPI010000119.1 GCA_902789705.1 uncultured Ruminococcus sp. | reverse complement strand
GTTTATCTGAAGAAGAGATAAATCGAATGAACAAAGCAATACATGCCTTTCAAGTACTAACTACACTTAATCTGCAACCAACAAACTGAATCGTAAAAATCCTCCTTGCTTTTCCTCTCGTTTATATGTTATACTTTTTACTGTAAAGACCAAAAGCACAGGGGGAAAAATGAAAACTACTCACTATACGATAAATATAAAAAAGAATGTTTCCTTCAGAATAGTCCAGCTTTCTGATCTGCACAAGAAAGTTTTCGGACCGGGGAACAGTGAACTTATAAAGACAGCGACGGAGCTTAAGCCGGATGCTTTTTTTATTACCGGAGACATGGTGAGCCGTTCGGTGAAGAATTTTGATACGCTGAAGCCGCTCATTATCGAACTTAACAAAACCGCTCCGGTATACTATTCACTCGGCAACCATGAAACTGATATGGAAAATGTAAATCTTAAACTGTATAAGGAGCTCATCGCTTTTTTAAAGGAAAACTGCACTCTGCTTGACAATGCCACGGCAATTATAGAGAAAGATGATGTAAAAATAAGAGTCTCCGGACTTACAATATACCAGGAATGCTATAAAAACAACGGAAGCTACCGCAATCTCAGAGGGCTGTCAGATGAGGAGATACATAATTTTCTAGGTGAAAAACCGGATCCTGAATGTGTGAACATCCTTCTTGCTCATAATCCGAATTTTCTCGATGCCTACGCAAAGTACGGCTGTGATCTCGTTCTTTCCGGACACGTCCACGGCGGATGCGTTCGTCTGCCTTTCATCGGCGGTGTGCTTTCACCGGAACGAAAATTCTTCCCGAAGTACAGCCTCGGAAAATATACAGAAAAAAACACTACAATGATAGTTACCAGCGGACTCGGAAAATTCCGTCTTTTCAATCCGCCGGAAATAGTGGTGATAGATCTGATAAACTAAGGAAACACTGATTATATCTTATAAACGATAATATACTGAACTTACAAAAAAGCTGCGTGATTTTTTTCACGCAGCTTTCTGTTTTATCAAACTCTGATTTACTAATAAACGATGGGAATGGGGCGAAGCCGGATCCTACTTATTATTCATCTTCGTTTTCATTTTCTGTTTCAGTTTCTTCGTCATCAGGTTCTGTATTTTCATCGATGACTTCGTTCTTTTCTTCTTCCAGAGCCTTCTGTTCCTCTGCGAGAAGTTCTTCATCTGACGGACTTTCTACAGCCTCTATCTCAGCTGAATCGTCGTGTTCTGCACGGGTAAATGTAACTACGCGGTCATCGCCGTCAACTCTCATTACCTTTACACCTGTTGCATAACGGCTCATTATTCTTACGTCGCTTGTTCTGATTCTGATAACTACACCGTCGAGTGAGATAAGGATGATGTCATCTGTTTCATCAACGACCTTGATTCCGCAGACATGACCCTTTTCTTCCGAAACCTTGTAGTTGAGAAGGCCGTAGCCGCCTCTGTTCTGGATACGATAACTGTCGAGCTCAGCTCTTCGTCCGAGACCCTTGTCAGATACAGTAAGAACCGTAGCACCTTCACGTACTCTTGCGATGGAAACAACGTAGTCACCTTCACGGAGTCTGATAGCCTTAACACCGTGAGCAGATCTTGAAAGCGGACGTACAGTGGTTTCGTCAATACGGATAGCCATACCGTTTCTTGTAGCGATAAGAAGATCAGCATTGCCTTCTGTCATACGAACGCCTGCGATCTCATCGCCCTCATCAAGACCGATAGCGATAAGTCCGTTCTTACGAACATTCTTGTATGCTGAAAGATTTGTACGCTTGATCTTACCGTTCTTTGTAACGAGAATAAGGAACTTGCCCTCGTCAAAGTCGGAAGTCTTGATCATTGCAGCTATCTTTTCATCATCCTGCAGAGGAAGCAGATTAACGGCATTGAGGCCTCTTGAAGCCTTTGAACCCTCCGGTATCTCGTAACACTTGAGCTTGTACATGATACCCTTTGTCGTGATGAACAGAACATTGTCGTGGGTAGATGCGATGAACATCTCGTTTACAACGTCCTCTTCACGCTGCTTCATTCCGAGCACGCCCTTGCCGCCGCGCTTCTGTGTCTTGTATGCATCAAGAGCCATACGCTTGATGTAGCCGATGTTTGTATATGTAAGTACGCAGTCTTCCTCAGGGATAAGGTCTTCAATATCGACCTCGCCGCTTACGTTTTCGATCGCAGTACGTCTTTCATCACTGTATTTCTTTCTGATAACAGCAAGTTCTTCCCTGATGATCTCCTTGACCTTGCTTTCATCAGCAAGTATTGCATTGTACTCAGCTATCTTTATATTGAGTGCAGCGAGTTCATCGATGATCTTCTGTCTTTCCATGTTGGAGAGCTGGTAAAGCTGCATTCTTGCGATAGCTTCAGCCTGAATGTCAGTCAGAGCAAATCTTTCGCAGAGTCTTTCCTTGATCTCAGTCATGTTTCGTGAACTGCGGCAGATCTTGATAACTTCATCGATGTTGTCAGCAGCAATAACGAGACCTTCGAGAATGTGAGCTCTTTCCTGAGCCTTGCGCAGATCGAAAATAGTTCTCTTTGTAATTACCTCGACCTGGAATTCAAGATATTTTTCAAGCAGCTGCTTGAGTGTGAGTATCTTCGGTTCGCCGTTTACAAGGGCGAGCAGGATAACGCCTATTGTGTCCTGAAGCTGTGTGTATGAGAAAAGCTTGTTGAGAACTATCTGCGGTACAGCGTCCTTCTTGAGCTCGATAACTATTCTCATACCGTCACGGTCAGATTCATCACGTATTGTGTGGATACCTTCGATACGCTTGTCCTTTACAAGGTTCGCAATGTTTTCGATAAGTCTTGCCTTGTTTACCATGTAAGGGATCTCAGTAACTATGATGCAGTTTCTGCCCTTGATCTCCTCAATGTCCGTTCTTGCCCTGAGGGTGATCTTGCCGCGGCCTGTAGCGTAGGCTGCTCTCATTCCGGCACGGCCCATGATGATGCCGCCGGTAGGGAAGTCAGGAGCCTTGATACACTCCATGATCTCGTCGAGAGTACACTCAGGATTGTCGATGAGAAGATCGATACCGTCGATAACTTCACCGAGGTTGTGCGGAGGAATGTTGGTAGCCATACCAACGGCGATACCAACCGATCCGTTTACGAGCAGGTTAGGGAATCTTGAAGGAAGTACAACAGGTTCCTTAAGTCTGTCATCGTAGTTTGATGTATAAGGAATTGTTTCCTTGTTGATGTCTGTGAGCATTTCCACAGCCATCTTTGTCATTTTTGCTTCTGTATAACGGTAAGCAGCCGGCGGGTCACCGTCGACACTACCGAAGTTTCCGTGACCGTCAACGAGAGGGTAGCGCAGTGAGAACTTCTGGGCAAGTCTTACGAGTGCGTCATAAACAGAAGAGTCACCATGAGGATGGTAACGGCCGAGCACGGCACCTACAGTATCGGCACACTTTCTGTATGCCTTGTCCGGTGTAAGTCCGTTTTCATGAAGGGTGTACAGAATTCTTCTGTGAACCGGCTTCAGACCGTCTCTGACATCAGGCAGCGCACGGGATACAATTACAGACATTGAATAGTCAAGAAACGATTTTTCCATTTCTTTTTCAATGTTTCTCTGAATCAATTTTGCATTGCTGTTGGCAATTTCAAAATCCACCTTTTATCATTTCCTTTCCTCTATGAATTTAGCTTTTCTGAAGCTTTCGGTTATTATCTTCTTTTCATCTTCGTCAAAGATATTTTTCGGCAGTACGTAAAACATCCTTTTTACAAGATAAATGATGTAGTAGTCCTGTTTTTCGAGTATTTTTACATTGTCGAGACCAAAGTCTATAACTGTTTTTACAGTTCCCGCCGGAGCGTCTGTTTCAGTCTCGGCAAAGAAGTCCTCGTCTTCAGTGATTTCGTTTTTCTCATCAGATACAGACTTTTCGTCCTCCGGTTCTTCAGCCTTTTCCTTTTCACCGGCAAATTCCTTCGTGAAAATACTCATGCTGCTTTCGAATATATCCACCGAATACCTGTCTCCCTGGATTCCTTCGATGGAATTCATAAGATTCTTTCTGATCATCGCAGTATTCAGCCAGATACCTGCTGTGAGAAAAATGCAGACTATAACGATCAGAATACAGGTCGAATTTCCCGGATCCTTAAAAAGATAGGGAATGTAGGAAAGCCCGATAAGGGAAAAAGCACAGGTCATAAGAATATTTTTCGGGTAAGTAAACTTTTTCTGAAAATCCTTAAAAGCATTTCCGAACATTTCGAGACTTATGCTGTAATCCTTTGAAACTAATGGTTTCTCATTCATTTTATATTCCTTTTCGCAAAATTATCAGATATCAAGATTCTGAACATACTTTGCGTTCTTTTCAATAAATTCTCTTCTCGGAGCGACCTTGTCACCCATGAGAATGGTAAATATCTCGTCTGCTCTTGCAGCGTCCTCCATGTCGATCCTGATCATCGTTCTTGTTTCCGGATTCATGGTCGTTTCCCAGAGCTGCTCAGAGTCCATTTCACCAAGACCTTTGTAACGCTGTACATCAGCCTTTGCTCCGCCTTCTGCTTCAAACTCAGCTATATAGCGGTCTCTTTCCTCATCGGAGAATGCATACTTGAATTTCTTGCCCTTTGAGATCTTGAAAAGAGGAGGCTGTGCGATGTAGATGTTTCCGTTTGTTATAAGCGGACGCATGAAACGGAAGAAGAAGGTGAGCAGAAGAGTTCTGATATGTGAACCGTCGACATCGGCATCGGCCATGATGATGACCTTGCCGTAACGAAGCTTGGTAATGTCGAAGTCCTCACCTATGCTCGTACCGAGAGCAGTTACGACAGGCATGAGCTTTTCGTTTCCGTATACCTTGTCGATACGTGCCTTTTCAACGTTGAGCATTTTGCCCCACAGAGGAAGAATAGCCTGATATCTTCTGTCACGGCCTTCCTTTGCGGAACCGCCGGCAGAGTCTCCCTCGACGATGTATATTTCAGTAAATTCGATATCACGTTCAGAGCAGTCAGCAAGCTTGCCCGGAAGTGAGCTGCCGTTAAGCGCAGTCTTTCTTCTTGCAAGTTCCTTTGCCTTCTTGGCAGCCTCACGCGCATTGAGTGCAGCCACGCTCTTGTCGAAAATAGTTCTTGCAACTACCGGATTTGCTTCAAGGTAATCCATAAGCTTTTCGTTTACGAGCTTCTCGATAAACGGCTTTACAAAAGGATTTCCGAGTCTTCCCTTTGTCTGGCCTTCGAATTCACATTCCCTGAGTCTTACTGAGATGATAGCTGTAAGACCTTCACGAACGTCATCACCAAGAAGACGGTCGCCTTCCTTCAGAAGACCGAATTTTTTTCCGTAGTCGTTTATTACCTTGACGAGAGCATTCTTGAAACCTGTTTCATGAGTACCGCCGTCTACTGTGTGAATGTTGTTTGCAAATGAGAGGATAACTGCATTATAGCTGTCGTTGTACTGAAGTGCAATTTCAGCAGTAACATTTTCATCAGCGCCTGAAATGTAGATAACATCATCAGAAAGAACTTCAAGACCCTTTGTCTTGTGGATATGTTCAACGAACTGTCTGATACCGCCTTCGTAGTGAAGAACTTCAGAAACAACGTTCTCTTCGTCACGAAGATCTGAGATGATGATCTTTACACCGGCATTGAGAAATGACTGTTCACGGAGTCTCTTGAGAAGGATCTCGTAGTCGTATTCGGTTGTTTCAGTGAATATCTCACTGTCAGCCTTGAAAACGACAGTAGTACCTGTTTCAGTAGTCTCACCGATGATCTCGAGTTCCTTTTCATAATTACCCCTGTCAAAGTGCTGGAAGAAAATATTCTTTCCGTTCTTTACAGTGAGTTCGAGCCATTCGGAAAGTGCGTTAACAACTGACGCACCAACGCCGTGAAGACCGCCTGATACGGAATATCCGCCGCCGCCGAACTTACCGCCGGCATGAAGAACAGTATAAACTACAGTTGCCGCTGAAATACCTTCAGTCGGATGGATACCTGTAGGGATTCCTCGTCCGTTGTCAGATACTCTGATGACATTGTCAGGAAGTATATCAACTTTTATCTCGCTGCAGAAACCGGCAAGTGCCTCGTCTATTGAGTTGTCAACGATCTCGTAAACAAGGTGATGAAGACCTCTCGGCCCTGTCGAGCCGATGTACATGCCCGGTCTTTTTCTTACAGCCTCCAGACCTTCGAGAACCTGTATTTCATTTTCAGTATATTCTTCTGATTCAGGTCTTACTATTGACTCAACTTCAATGTTTTCATTTTCAGCCAACTTATTATCCTCCTTCTGCTATATACTCTTTAACGCCCGTCTGTGCAGTGAAGATGCCGCTATCTGCGAAATATATACGGTCTCTCCTGATTTTTTATCACTGCATACGATGAAGCTCTTCGGCATTTCATAGGAAACGTTCACTACGTTGCCTTCCTTTTCCGAACGCTTCAGAAATTCTCGTGTATCATTTCCGAGCGAAGTATTTTCTATATCAAATATACCGATAATCCCTTTTTCATTAACGGAAACGTCGTTTCCAAGATGAACATACATAGGCTAACTCTCTTTTCCCGTATTTACGATGCGGCCTTCATGCATTTCAAAAATATTGTCGCATTCTGCGATAACTGCCCTGTGGTTGCAGGTGGTTATAAAGACCTGCATGTCTGCAATTATGCTGCATACGAATTTCTGCCTTCTCTCATCAAGTTCCCCCATCACATCATCGAGAAGGATGACAGGCGACTCGCGCTTTTCCTCACGGTAGATCTGAGCCTG
The DNA here is from genome assembly GCA_902789705.1 of uncultured Ruminococcus sp. Classification (GTDB taxonomy): domain Bacteria; phylum Bacillota; class Clostridia; order Oscillospirales; family Ruminococcaceae; genus HUN007. The sequence goes on along the minus strand of CADAPI010000119.1, from coordinate 7,638 downwards.
TGCAAGACGCATTACAAGAGCAGTACTTTTCTGCTGTCCCTGTGAACCGTAGTCCTTTACACTTAGTCCGTTTATTTTTAAGACGATGTCATCACGTCCGGCTCCGGTATGGGTGTAACCGAGCCTTATGTCATCACTTACGCTGCTTCTCAGTCTGCTGTAGTACACTTCTGTCATCGATGTGTCAGGTGCCGCAGGATATTCAAAGTCAGAAGAAAAAATATTCGACTGATAGGAGACTGAAAGCTCCTCGCCTTCACCGGCTATCCTGCTGTAAAGTTCCTTACAGTACCTGTTGAGCCTTTCAACATACTGGTTACGCATAAAAGTGATATAGGAACCGACCGCAGCAAGCTGTCTGTCCCAGATTTCAAGACTTTCCTCAGTATCCCTTCCGAGGATTATATTTTTTATCACAGCATTGCGCTGTGCTGTAAGCTGATCATATTTTCTTATAAAGCTCATGGACTTCGGTTTCAGCTGCGAATAGCACAGATCAACGAAACTCCTTCGTTTTTCGGGAGTTCCCCTGATAAGCTCTATGTCATCCGGAAGAAATGCGATGCACTTGAAGTTCTCAAACAGCCTGCTGCTGTTCTTCTGAACTACTCCGTTGAGCGTTATAAGCTTGTTTTTCATGTTTTTTCTTACCATGCGGTAAGATATTTCCTGTGTTCTCTGTTCGTCCTCGAACTGTATTTTTATATCAAACTCATCTTCGTCAAAAGCAAGATAATCCTTTTCCTTCGAGCCGCGGAAGCTTCTGCAGCCGGTGGAGATCCAGACTGCTTCGAGAAGATTAGTCTTTCCCTGGGCATTCTGCCCGTAGATTATGTTGAAGTCCCTGCCGGGAATCAGGTCTATTTCCTTAAGGTTCTTGAATCCTGAAACCGTGATCCTTGTTATATACATACAAGTCCTACTTGACGGTTATCTCGACACCTGCATAGGTGACTTTGTCACCCGGACGGACTTTTTTTCCTCTCATTGTGCATACTTCGCCGTTGTAAAGGACTTCACCGTTCTGAACGGCTTCCTTTGCTTCACCGCCTGTTTCGGCAGCGCCGGCAAACTTAAGAAGAGAATCGAGCTTGATAAACTCGGTGGTTATGGCTATTTCAACTTTTTTCATTTCTTACCCTTCTTTAATTTCTGAGCTGGATAGGCATGAGAAGATACATGAAGCTGTCACCAGCAACCGGAAGGAACGATCTTGACCGGTCTGTTAGGAGCTGTCATCTGTATCTTGATCTTATCTGATTCACATGCTCTGAGAGCATCGAGAAGATATCTGTTGTTAAGTCCGATAGTAACAGGCTCGCCGTTAACTTCAGCAGGCACTACGTCATTTACCTTACCGATAACGGTCTTGCAGTCTGTCTTAACTGAGCCTTCCTCAAAAATGCATCGTACAGGGCACTTGTTCTTTTCATTGATAAGAAGTGAGCATCTTTCAATGCTGTCTGCAAATTCTCTTGTTTTTACGATGACTTCAGTTTTAAATTCAGTCGGAAGACTTGACTTGTAGTTGTGGAACCTGAAAGGAGACGTGAAACTACGTAATATCCTGAGATCTCGAAAGTGATGTTCTTTTCTCCGGCATATATCTGGCAGAGTTCAGTTTTGCTTATTCTTTCCGGATCCTGCTCGCCTGATGTCTCTTCAGCGGAAGAATCGCCCTTTGCAAGCAGCTTGGATATTTCATTAAGTGTTCTTGAAGGAACAACGAAACTTATTTTTTCATTGATTGGTGTGTGCTCAGTTCTTATTGCCATTCTGAAACCGTCAATAGCGACCATGCGGAAAATGTTGTCTTCAAGATCGAAAAGCTCACCTGTGAGTATAGGCTTTGTATCTGTTACAGCAACTGCATGATTGGTATGTTCGATCATGTTTCTGAGAATGTACTGAGGAATGCTGAGACTGTTTTCAGCACCTATTGAAGGAAAATCAGGATATTCGATGGCCGGCATAGCTGAAATGTCGTACTCGGCTGAGCCGCCCGAGATGTTAACATTCAGTTTCTCGTCAACAGTGATAATAAGTTCGTCAGAAGACATTCTTCTTATCGTCTCACTGAAAAGACGCGCGTTAACTATCAGGTCTCCTGAATCTTCAGACTCTACATTCAGAACGGTTCTTGTTCCGAATGCAAGATCATATCCTATAAGTTCAAGCTGGTCACCTGAAAGGCTGAGCTTGATACCTTCAAGAGCAGCTATATTTGATTTTGCAGGAACTGCTCTTGAAACATTGGTTATTGCTTCATGCAGTTTGTTCTTATTACATTTGAATTTCATAATTTTAAACATTACCTTTCCGGTGAAATGCTGTTAACCTTCGTATATTTAAAAAATAAAAATATTAATAAAAGAAAGTTAACAGTCGCAGCAGTAGAAGCTGTGAATTTGTTTAAATCCCGGTTAACCACCGGTACGTCCGTGTTCTGTACATCAACACCACGTTATTGAATGAATGTTAACTGTTCTTGAAACATAAATGCCGTGTTGAATTGTCGGAAATCTGTGGAGTTGAATATAAAAACTTGTTGATAAATTTCTTGAAAGTCATAATTTTAAACAGTTAACTTTTCACACGGTTTTTGTATTTCGGTCTGACTTCTGTTAAAAGCCGGTTGAGTTAACGTGGAGTTAACCTTGTAAGCGGCCGCGTTAACGTATATAAATGCGGTCGATGTTTCTGACAACTTTTCCACATCGTGTTGAAAACACTGTGGAAAAGTTGAGGATTTACTGTTTATTTGCCTTTGTCGCGGATGTTTTTGATAATGTCATCCACCATTTCGCGGAGACTTGAATCGGTTTTCAGGTTGTGTTCAACACTGTTTATAGCATATACTATAGTTGAGTGGTCGCGTCCGCCGAATTCGGTTCCGATAGATACCAAAGACATCTGTGTGATCTCACGAACTACGTAAATAGCGACTTTGCGGGCGTTAGAGATCTGCGATGAACGCTTCTGTGAGCGTATGTCGTCAGGTGTTACTCCGTAAACATTTGCTACTTCGCCTATTATTTTTTCGACTGTGATCGGTATAGGCTGGTCGTCGTTGAGTATGTCCCTTATAACGCTCTGCGCCATTGCTATTGTCGGAGGACTTCCTGCAAGATGCTTGAGAGCCTTGAGTTTCTTTACCGCGCCTTCGAGCTGTCTTATATTAGTTTTAAGTCTGTTTGCAATGAATTCTGAAACTTCGTCCGGAAGATTGAGGTCTAAAAGTTCAGCTTTTCTTCTGATAATAGCGATCCTTGTTTCAAAGTCAGGAGTTGAGATGTCTGCAATGAGACCCCATTCAAAGCGGTTTCTGATCCTGTCCTCGAGTGTTTTGATATCTTTCGGAGGCTTATCTGATGTGAGAACTATCTGACGGCCGTCCTTGTGAAGCTCGTTGAATGTATGGAAGAATTCCTCCTGGGTACTTTCCTTTCCGGCAATGAACTGTACGTCGTCGACCAGAAGAACGTCAGCTTTACGGTACTTTTCGTGGAAAGTGGTGGTTTCCTTTTTCATCTTGATAGCTTCGATAAGCTCGTTTGAGAATGTCTCGCCCGTTACATAAATAATGTTTATATCAGGCTTGCGGCTCTTCATTTCATTTGAGATAGCTGTGAGAAGGTGGGTCTTTCCGAGTCCGCTCGGGCCGTAGATGAACAGAGGATTGTATGTCCTGCCGTTGTTGTCACTGTTGCCTTTGGCAACTGCTGTGCATGCAGCATAGGCAAACTGGTTCGAACTGCCTACTATAAAAGTATCAAATGTATAGTCGTATTCAGCTCCCTCGAGCTTTTCTTCAAGCTGCTTGCTTATAATATCGTACTGCTGTGTGTCGAATTTTGTTACGGTATTCTGCGGATCCTGTGTTGTGATGACTATGTCAGGCTCGATGCCTGTTACCTCGAGAAAAGCTTTTTTGAACGTAGCCTCGTAGTTTGATACAAATGTGTTTTTCTGGAAATCCGTTGCAAAGAAAAGTGTTACCTGTTTTCCGTCGAAGTCTCTTGCTTCGAGAGGAACTATCCAGAGTTTATACGCTGTTTCCTGTACTGCTCCTGAATCAAGACAATGTTTTTTGACTTTCTCAAAAAGCTCATCAAAAGAGTTAAAGGAATAGCCTTCCGGCATTGTTTTCATCCTCCTGTAAAATATTTTCCGGGCTGTTCTGTTAACTGGCTCTTAAGCTCCGGATGGACTGGTTGCGACCTTAAAAAGGACACAATTACAATTATTATCATTATAGCACAGCCAAAAGAATATTTCAAGTTAACTATTTCCGTACAGAATGATATTTTCACCCGGCGGAAGGGACGTGAAAACGGGAATTCCGTTAACTTTCTCCGTTAACTCCGCGGCGTTAACGAAATTTATTTATGCAGGTTACGTTATATAGTATAGATTTTAAGCTTGCAAATTGTGGGATTGATACATTATTTTTTTTATTTCCGAAAAACACTTGACACGACTGTTTATGTTGGGATATAATTTATTATTGCAGGGTTATGTTATTTATTCAGTATTCATTTTTTCATGAATATTTAAGCTGCTTTAAGTGCAGTTTACTGCGAATAAAACTGTAGGGCACACTTACCGGGTGCCTTGTATAAATTTAAGACACTGGAGGTAATAGTAATGAAAAGAACTTATCAGCCAAAGAAGATCCACAGAAAGAAGGAGCACGGCTTCAGAAAGAGAATGTCTACAGCTAACGGACGCAAGGTTCTTGCAAGAAGACGTTCAAAGGGCAGAGCAAGACTCACTCACTAATTTGTTTTCAGCTTGTCAGTGACGGTTTCCCGTTCACTGACAGCAAAAATTTATTAACTATGTTCATGAAGGCCACAATTGTTTTGATTTTGTGGTCTATTTAATTAATAAGTAAACATTTTTATGGTTTATACTGAGGTATTAAATAAAAATAAAGATTTTCTGGATCTGTACCGGCGCGGCAGGTCAATAGTCTCAAAGACTGTTGTTATCTACTTCAGACCAAACGGACTTCCGTGCAACAGATTCGGCATAACAGCCGGAAAAAAAGTCGGCAATGCTGTTATGAGAAACCGTGCAAAACGAATAATAAGACAGGCTTATCGTGATAATGAACTCCTGTTTCCTGTCGGCATCGACATAGTTTTCGTTGCCAGAAGGTCTGCAGCAGAGGTAAAGGAAGATGTTCTCGACAGCTACATAAAGAATTCTGCTGTCTCACAGATAAACGAACATCTGGCTCAGACAGAGGAGACGAACCAATGAGATCGTTCATGATCAGACTGTATCTTTTTCCTGTCAGGTTTTACAGGAGATTCATATCTCCTCTTTTTCCACCCTGCTGTCGTTTTACTCCTACATGTTCTGCCTATGCGGTAACTGCAATAGAAAGATTCGGTATCATAAAAGGAACAGTACTTTCCGCATGGCGTATACTCAGATGCAATCCGTTCTGTAAGGGCGGGATCGACAATGTTCCGGAGGAGTTCAGTTTATTCAAAAAAAAGAGACAAGATGGAGGAGATAATCTTTGAAGATTTTAGGTTATCCTTTAGGCTGGATAATGTACGGCATCTATAACTTCTGCAAGAGTTACGGACTGTCACTTATTATATTTGCAATACTCACCAAGGCAATACTGCTTCCTCTCAACATCAAGAGCCAGCAGAGTGCAGCCAAGATGAGAGCACTTAATCCTAAACTGGAAAAGATCAAAAAGAGCTTTTCAAACAATCCGCAGCGAATTCAGGAGGAGCAGATGAAGCTCCAGAATGAGGAAGGCGTAAACCCGATGGCAGGATGTCTTCCGGCACTTATTCAGTTTCCGATACTTTTCGGTATCGTAGACGTTGTTTACAAGCCGCTTACTCATATTCTCCGTTTCAGTAAGGAAACACTTTCAGCTGCACACGACATACTTGAAAAGATCCCTGATGTTGCAAAACAGGATCTTTCACAGAACTATCAGGAACTTGCCATTATCAAATACGCTACTGATCCTTCATACAGCAGCTATTTTTCGGAAATGGGCAATGATTTCATCTCAAAGATCAATGATTTTCAGGATCACAACATGTTCCTCGGCTACATCAACCTTGCAACAAAGGCTGATTTTCATCCGCAGGCATGGACAGCAGGTGCTGTGGCACTTATCATTATCCCGATCCTTTCAGGTATTGTAAATCTTGCAACAACACTTATCTCACAGATCCACCAGAAGAAGACGAATCCGGCAATGGCTACAATGGGAAGCATGAACCTTATGATGTACGGTATGTCCATATTCTACGTATGGTTCTCATTCTCGATCCCTTCAGGTGCCGCTTTCTACTGGACAGTTTCAGGTCTTCTCGGACTTATACAGATGGTCGCATTCAACAATTACTACACACAGGAAAGATGTGAAGCACTTCTTGCGGCCGACAAGGAAAAGAATAAAAACAGAAAACCGGGCTTTATGGCAAAGCTTATGGAACAGCAGCAGGAAATGCTCGCTCAGCAGAACGGTACTGCGACTTCATATTCAGGTTCTGCAGCAAAGGCACGCGGCGGACTTTCCAAGTCTGAATTCAATGAAAAGAGCAGAAACGCCATCAATGAAGCATGATGATGCACTTGAGGCAGCAAGAAGACGTATGGCTCAGAAATACGGTGATGACACAGAATAAATTTTTAGGGAAACGCTGATTTATTCATAAATCAGTGTGGGGTTAGGGGCGAAGCCCCGCAATCTCCCCGCCCCAGCAATCCGGCGAAGCCGGATTGCTGGCTTAATCAGTGTTTCCTTAGTTCTAATCAGTAAAAAGGAGTGATTGAATGAAAAACGTATTTATCGGCAAAACAGTTGAAGAAGCCAGAATGAAGGCAGCAGAGGCTTTCGGAGTTTCAGAAAGCGAGATCAGCTTTACAGTTCTTGAGGAACCTAAAAAGGGTTTTCTCGGAATCATGAAGGGCGAAGCAAGGGTAGAAGCAGTTTATGACTCTGCTGAACCGGCAGCATACGAACCGGCACTTGCGGCAGCAGCTGAAGAGATCGTTACTGAAACAGTATCAGAAACTCCGGCAGAAGCAGTGAGTGAAGTTCCGAAGACAGAAAAGAAATTTGACGGAAGCAAGGCTGAAGCAGCAGTTGAGTATATTCTCAATATCTTTGATAAAATGGGTGTCAAGGCAGAATATACTTATGAAGAAACAGAGGACGGAGTAATTATCAACCTCAACAGTGATGACACAAGCTTTATAATCGGCAGAAGAGGCGAAAACCTCGACGCTATCCAGTACTTAGCTTCAATGTTCTGCAACAGAATAGACGATGAATACTACAGAGTTGTTCTTGACAGTAACGGATACAGGGAAAAGAGAAAGAAGACTCTTGAAGATCTTGCAAAGAAGATAGCCAAGAATGTTCTCAGATCAGGACGTTCCACAGTTCTTGAACCGATGAATCCTTACGAAAGAAGGATCATTCATTCAATGATCTCAGAAATAGAAGGCGTTTCTTCACGTTCTGTAGGTGAGGAACCATACAGAAAAATCATCATTTCATCACTTGTCAAGAAAGAACGCAGACACGGTGACAAGCGCGGCGGCAAGGGCGGCGGACGCAGAGGCGGCGGAAGAAACAGAAACTTCGAG
>CADAPI010000118.1:6369-14879 GCA_902789705.1 uncultured Ruminococcus sp. | reverse complement strand
CCGGTATCACCAGCAGTGAGATACGTCTCGAAGAACATGAAGGACTTGAATACGCACGCTATTCAAAAGGTAAACATAAATTCATCTGGCAGGACAGTCCTGTGTTCTCCGGCCTTGATCCTGACACCTCATACCTGTTCGCTGTTCGTTACAGAATTACAGAGGACAAGCTGTTCAGCAGTAATGCATGTGCCACAGCGGAAACACTGAAGGCGGACTACAAACCAGGTGACTTAAACGGTGACGGAAACTGCAGTGTAATCGATCTGCTGATAATGAGAAGAATACTTTTCGGCACCCTTGAACCTGATCAGTCCCAGCTTCGCAGCAGTGACTATAATTCTGACGGATATATAAATATTCTTGATCAGCAGCGGCTGCTTGCTGAAATGCTGTAACAAAAGACAACACACGGCAAATGCCGGAAAAAATAAAAATTACGGAGGCATATAATGAACAGAAAGAAAAGAAAAACGGCAGGGGTTACTGCTGCCGTATTCGCGATGACAACACTGGCATTTTCATTCCCCGGGGGTATGACCGAAACGGTATCGGCTGAAGAAAGTCCGGTACCCGCCGCTTCCTTTTCCGCAGAAAATGTAACATCAGCTGTTACGGAAGCCGAATCGGCTGCACTGCCGTCAAAGTTCGACCTGCGTGAACAGGGACTTGTAACGTCGGTAAAGGATCAGGGTCCGTACGGTACATGCTGGACATTTGCTGCATCAGGTGCACTGGAAACATCACTTATAAGGAACGAACCATTTATCGACCTTTCGGAAATGCATCTTGCCTACTTCAGCTTTTACGGTGACAACACACCGGAAAGTCCGGAAAAGGTTACGGGTAAATTCATTTCAGGCGGACACATATCCTATGCGGCAGCAACCTACGCCAGATGGTTCGGACCTGTAAAGGAGTCCATTCTTCCCTACACTTCCACAAAAGAAGATATAGATCCGGCTCTCCAGGACCGTCAGGACTACTTTGTTACCGACATGAGCATCCTGAATCCTTACACCCTTAAGGAAACCGCCGCGGAAGACATGAAACGTTTCTCGGACGATGAAATGAAGCAGATGCTGTACGACGGAAATTCCGTGTCTGTAAATGTATGCTTCGACAGCCACTACAACGAAGAGACATTTGCCCAGTACGATCCGTCAAACGGTCAGACAAACCACGGTGTTCTCATAGTCGGATGGGACGACAGTTTCAGTGCGGAGAATTTTTCCGTCACTCCGCCGGGCGACGGTGCCTGGATCGTAAAGAACAGCTGGGGACCGAACTGGGGCGACAACGGTTATTTCTACCTTTCCTACTATGACACATCCATCGCTGATGCCTGCTGTCTGAAGGCAGAAAAAACCGGACGCTATCACAGCAATTACCAGCACGACGAACTTTTCTGCACTGCAGCCATATCGCCGGACAGGACAAGCAGAAACGCCGGATACATGGCAAATATTTTTACTGCTGACAAAGAAGACTGTATATCAGGCGCCGGTTTTTACACCACTGACAACAACGCGGAATATGAGATAACAGTCTACACGGACCTTAAAGATCCGAAAGATCCGACATCAGGCGTACCGAACAGGACACAGTGCGGAACTGAAAAATATGCAGGTTATCACACCATCGCTCTTGATGATCCGGTGAAAGTGAACCCGGGTGAACAGTTTGCAGTTACAGTCGGGCTGAAAAATCCGGGTACGAACTGCCCTCTTCCTGTGGAAGCAGCTGTCGTGCTTATGGAAAACCGTTTCGCCGTAAATGTCAGCGAGATCTCGGAAGAAGAGATAGCATACGGAAGCGAAGAAGGCGAAAGTTTCATAAGCGTAAACGGTACACGCTGGACGGACACAAAGGGAATGGAGATTGAGGATGTGTACAGCAACCCGAAAATGCCGGACTCAAACGTTAAATACTACATCGGAAACGTTTGTCTGAAAGCCTTCGGTTCGGACGGAATCAGTGGGCCGGAAACTCCGGCGAAAAGAAGATCCGTCTTAAGTTCACTTACATTAAACAGAAAGGAGATTCCGGTCTGCGACAGGAACGAGGAACCGGTTACAGAACTGTACACTGAGTGCAGCGGTATAAAAGACTATTGCACCATTGTTCCGTCAGGTACCGGTACAATCAAAATAAACGGCAGAGAAATTGTTTCCGGCCACGAAAGCGAACCGCTCTCACTTGACTTCGGCGAGAATACCATTACCATAACTTCCGAAGAGGACGGACTTGAACCGACGGAGTACACGCTGACGGTCATGAGAAACAGGGCCGCTCCGGACTACATAAATGAAACCATCGTTTTCGATCAGGAAAGCACGTCTGTAATGACTGCCGACGGCTATGAATTCAAATCCGGCGAGAGCATTTCAGATTTTCTGGGTGAAAAACTGATCGTCAATGAACCGGACCGTGAATACAGCCTGCTGCTTGAACCGCGGCGCGATCTTGAAGCAGCGCTGAGCGAAAAAGCACTTTCAATGGAAAGCGAAGTAATAACCGGACTTTATGATCTGAGAGGCACCATACTCTTCAGTGACAGTCCGGATATGTCTGATGCGCAGGATATACGTACCCGAACGGCATCGCTGCTCGGTGAAAGCGCATTCAGGGTCTACCCGGACTACGACACCGATCTTTACTTCCAGATCGCCGCAAGCGAAGACGGACCTGAAAGTACGGTATGGCACGTGGAAATACCTGCAAGACCTAAGATCGATTCAAGTGACATACGCCTTGATCTTCCGCAGAACAGTACAATCAGATTTACGTTCGACCGTGCCATGGGTGCGGCGCTGCAGTACCGTGTCACACAGAAATACACATCGGATAAACCGGGCAGAGATGATCTGTTTCCGTACAAAACTGCCAGAAACGGCGAAATGGTATATGTCGAGGATCTTATGCCGGGACAGACCTACTCGATGTACTACAGACTGGCATCTGACGGAAAGCATTTTGCATCAGACATATGCGAACGTGTTGTAACGCTGCCGGGCGGATCTCCTATCTGTTCCTTCAACTGTGAAAAGGAATGCATCGTCTTCAACGAAAGGAAATACACCGTCGTGGCTCCTGACGGAAAAGAACTGAAATGCTACGATCAGGTCTCAGACTACAGCGGACAGGATGTGATACTCACCGACAACAAAAGCGGAGAGGAAACTGAAGTTCTCGTTCCTGTAAGAAGAGACGCCCCGTACATGAGTCCGGACTACAGCAAAGGAAGATTTGACGGATACTACATAGGCGATGATACCCTGAGGTATGTCGTAAACGCCGAACACCCGTGTGACGCAGTACCTAACGATCCGGCCCAGTTTATAGATGAAGAAACCGGATACCTGCTTACTGACAGGTTATTGAACTCATCATTCCGTCCTGGCGACAGGCTGAGTTTCTTCTACGGCGCAACTGAAACGGAATTTGCTTCTGACACTTACATATACACAGTTCCTGAACAGATCGTAACACCTAAAGAAATGCTGAAGGTCCTGAACTACAACGACACAAAAATAGAACTCGCCGCTTACGACGGTGTTGAATACGGAATAAGAAAGAGCCTGAAAGATGAATTCAAATGGCGTTACGATCCGGTATTCACTAATCTTGAGCCGGACACAAGCTACATTATTGCTGTCAGAACGCTCGGAACCTACAGCAAACCATACGGCACTGCAGCAAGCACTTTTATCACAACACTGTCTTCCGGCCGCGGCAGCGGTGACTTAAACGGTGACGGTGACGTTACCGTCATCGACCTGCTTATAATAAAGCGTATACTGCTTCTGAACATTAAACCTGATCCGGTTCAGAAAATGAACGGCGACTCAAACGCTGACGGAACCATAAACGTGTTCGACATGCAGAGACTCAGTCAGGATATTGTATTTTAAATCTGATCAAACAGAAAATACGGCTTCGCCCCGTACCCCTGCTTACACATAATAAAAAATTAACGGACGACATCTTTGAGAACAAGATGCCGTCCGCATTTTTATGAGATAAGTTTGTTTTTCAGAATGATAAGGTCAAGAATGTTTACCCTGCCGTCTCCGTTTAAATCTGCTGAAGATGCATTTCCGCCTTTTCCGTAGAAAACAGACATGAATGCTGTAAGATCCTTTGAATTTACTGCTCCGTCTGCATTAACGTCACCTGTCGCATCTGCTGTAACTGTCGAAGCAGACTCACCGTTTCCGGTGGTGTACACTGCTGTGATGGATGTTTCTCCGCCGAGGTCTATCTCTGCTGTCGCGGACTTTATAACTGTTCCGTCCTTAAGCTTCCAGCCTGCAAAGGTATATCCTTCGGCAGGAACGGCTGAAACAGTTACCGGATAATCGGAATAATACTTTCCTGTATATTTTCCCGATGAGAAATCAGGTGTGAGAGTGTTCACCTTTACAGTACCGCACTTGCTGTCGTTTGATACAGTTACTGACACAAGGCTGCCCTTCAGTCCTGCGGCATTCTTTAAATGAGATACTGCTGATGAATATCTTGAACCGAACCAGCTCTTTACGGTAGATACCGCATTGGAATAATTGCCGCTTCCGCCGAACTTCTTAAGGGTATCGGCAACCGGTTCCTTGTATATCGAGTCGTACTGACTGATAAGGGCATTTACCTTGTTTGTATCGAAGTTGTAGTTTGCGATATCCATGAAGGTGATCGCAAATTTCTGTTTGAATTCCGGATTCTTAAGTGCGGCTTTGAGAAGAGTATTAACAAAGTTTTCTTCCTTGTTCAGCACCTCGAAAAGATTGATATTAGCCGGAACTGTGTTGTAGATGTTTGATGAGAATTCAGTATCGAACAGGATAAATCTCCATCTTCCGTCTGCGTACGGATTGCTTTCGTCAACAGTTGTTGTCTTCCATAACGCACTGTTGTTCTTGCCCCAGTCCTTGTTTGCGATATAGATCTCGGTACTAATGTAATCGGCGAAGCTGTCCATATCAACAAGTTCACAGAGCTTTTTATAGTTTTCAGAAGATGAGAAGTCGGTGGATTTTATCCATTCTTCCAGTTCCTTGTATTCCTGATAAGTCGCCTCATCGCCCTCATCAAGCTTCTGGTTCTTTACTATGCAGACATCACTTTTTTTAACTCCGCAGTGATCGTGGATGTAATCCTCGCTGAGCTTTTCAGTGATCTCATAGTGTCCGTAGAATGTTCCGTTGATAAATACGATACACGGTTCCATTGCCTGTTCAAGGAAATTACGGTCACTTACAAGCGCCTGGTTAAGCTTGTCCCTGAAACGTGTATCCTGCCAGTCGTTTCCTGCGTTTCTGAGAATGAAGCTGTCAAAATCCTTTATCTTCTTACCGGTCGATTCGCTTCTTAAAGTTCCCGAGAAAAGATCATATTCCAGTTCCGATTTTCCGTAGTCTTTTCTTGCATATACATTGAGGCTCTTCTGGCTGAATCTTCTTGTATATCCGCCGTGGATCCTGAGACCGATGTTCTGGTCAACATACGCATTGCCGCCCTGGAAGATCTGCATATTAGCCGGACGCTCCCATTCGCGTCCTTCCTCTTCGTAGTTGGTCCATATACCCTTTTCCCTGCCGAAGAGATTGTCGCTGTCAGTTACCAGTGAGACTATCTTGAACTTCTGATAGTAGGATGCCTTATTCCCGTAACCGATGAAATAAACTGCAGTAGCGACCTCGCTTGCGTTGCCTTCAGAGTCGTAAGCCACCGCACGGATAACAGCAGCGTCTTTTGATCCGGTCTGTCCTGCCGGCTCTTTTTCCTCCGGCCTTTTTCCTCCCGGACCTTCTTCCCTCGGCCTTTCCTCAGGTCTGCCGCCGTCCTCCGGCTTTCTCTCGGACTGAGTTTTGTTAAGTGCAGCTTCCACGCTGAATGCAGAAGTGTATTCATTTGAAGATGCATCCGGTGTGGATGAGTCTACGGTAAAGTATATCTTTGTTCCCTCTTCAGCAGAAAGTTCAATGTTAAAGCTTTCATCATAAAAACCTGAAGGTACTGAAAAAGATGGTGTCTGTACAACTTTCTTTATAACGGATCCGCTGTCGTTTGCCTCACCCGGTGTCATTTTCATAACAGCAAAATCTGAAGCCCCGTCACTTGTTCTGCCGTATGACATATCTGCCTCGATAAGACCGAATGTGGCAGTATCCGCAGTATTTCCGTTTTTATCTGTCAGAGTGATGGTCTCACCGTCTGTTGAAAGTCCGAAAAATGCAGTGAGTCTGCCATCAAGTGTGAATTCCTTTGAATTACAGTAAACAAGAAGATGTTCGCCCTTTCCTATCACTGTACCCTCAGGGAATACGAATTTATCCGGCTTTTCGACATTGTCTGAAAGCCTGTATCCGCTGAGGTCCACACTTTCGGATGAAGTATTGTAAAGTTCTATCCAGTCGTAGAAGTTTCCGTCCGGTGCAGCGAATACCGTATTCTTCGCGCACACTTCATTTATAACGACCGGTCCGGTCTCCGCAGCAGATGCCTTAAAAGAAGTGAAATTAACAGAAGTGCCGAGCAGTGATGCAATACAGAAAAAAGAAAGCGCTGTTTTTTTAGTCTGTGTCATGTTCCAACCTCCGGAATCAATACATTAAAGCATAAAATTACACAATTAACCCTGCAATCACCCGATCATAATATTTCTTCCCGTAATTAGATGCATAAGTGATCCCGAAAGTTCCCGCGAAAACAGTATTATTCAAAAATAATTAAAGAAAGCACAAATAGCCTTGATATTCCACGCTCCCTGATGATATAATAATAGTAACTACAGTTTTATGCCTGAAAAGGAGCTGAATACATTGAGAATACTGATTATAGAAGATGAAGAAGCCATTGCGGCTGCTCTTCAGAGCATTATGCTCAGGAACAAATATCTTACGGATGTCTGTTACGACGGTGTGTCGGGACTGGACTCTGCGATGACCGGGATCTATGACGTTATAATACTCGATATCAATCTCCCGAAAATGAACGGATTTGAAGTGCTGAGAACAATGAGACTGAACAGGATCGCCACTCCGGTGCTCATGCTGACAGCAAGGGAAGAGATCGCAGACAAGGTAGCCGGCCTCGACTTCGGTGCAGATGACTACATGACAAAACCATTCGACACTGATGAGCTTCTGGCCCGCATCCGCTCACTCGGACGCAGAAGCGCAGGAACAGTCTGTGAAAACGCACTCAGTTTTCACGACGTTTCACTCAATCTTTCCACTTACGAACTTACATGCAGAAATTCATCGCTGAAACTCGGTCTTAAGGAATTCTGCATAATGGAACTGTTTATCAAGAACGGATCTGCTGTAATAAGCAAGGAACAGCTCATCGAAAAAATATGGGGCTACGATTCAAACGCCGAATACAACAATGTGGAAGTTTACATTTCCTTCATACGCAAAAAACTTCTGCACATCGGTTCCGAAGTAACGATCAAAACAGTCAGAGGCGTAGGCTACTGTCTGAGCGCAGGAAAGTGATGTTAAATGATCAGAAAACTTAAAATAAGATTCATTCTCGTGAACATGCTGATCCTTACATTTGTGCTGTTTGCCACACTGAGCGCTATCTATCTGATGATGGCAAACTCCGAGATCAGACTGTCAAACGAGACTATGGATATGCTTATTGAGAACCATCAGAAGGTACTCGCTGAAAAGGAACGTTCCGCTCCGGGAACAAAGCCTCCGCAGGGAGCTGTTCCCGCGCCGAAAGAGACACAGATCACCGGAACAAGGACGGCCGCACTTGATCTTATGCCTCTGCCTGAAAATATCACATGGCTTGCTGCAGAGAACGAACCCGGCATACAGCTTATAAAGCTCGACAATATCGTTCTTCCTGAAGAAACGGCGCCGGACGTGGAAAAAACAGAGCCGGAGAAGATGCCTGTACCGAAAAATGACTTTCTGCCTTTCGATTACGGAAGAGTCTATGAAGGCGAAGATCCATGGGCAGCATGGTGGGGCGGCAATCCGTGGGGAGGCAAGCGACCAGAACGGTGGTCAGAACAATGGCCAGAACGGCGGTCAGAACAATGGTCAGCACAATGGCCAGAACGGTGGTCAGAACAATGGCCAGAACGGCGGTCAGAACAATGGTCAGCACAATGGCCAGAACGGCGGTCAGAACAATGGCCAGAACGGCGGCGGACAGGGTGAAAACCAGGATCCGTGGGCATGGTGGGGCGCATGGGGAGACCCGAACTACAATCCGTGGGCAGATCCTAACAACCCGTGGGCTAACGGTCAGAATCCGTGGGAAGATCCTAACAACCCGTGGAACAACGGCCAGAATCCGTGGGAAGATCCTAACAATCCGTGGGCTAACGGTCAGAATCCGTGGGCCGGCTGGAATAATCCTTCCCCTTCTCCTTCGCCGGAAGAACAGCCTTCTTCGCCTCCTGAAGAACAGCGTGAACCTGAACCTCAGCAGCATGAAGAAGTTCCTCAGCCATCTCCGTCTGCACCGCAGGAGGAACAGACCACTAC